>JADFGH010000053.1 GCA_022567775.1 Pseudomonadota bacterium
CGGAGCCCGGAATGTTGTTCGATGGGCTCGGTTTTCAGCCGTGGCAACCGCCGGCGATTGTCGGCAACGTCGCAGAAGATGGCGCCGCGCACGCAGCTGGTATCGAGGAAGGGGATCGCATTACCGCAATAGACGGTGAAAGTGTAGTGACCTTCCGGGACCTGCAGCAGATAGTCAGGGCGCGCCCCCATGAGACAGTGACCGTCGAACTGATTCGCCGTAACGCAGGACTGTCACGTGAAGTAACGCTTGGTTCGCAGGAACTCGATGGCGTAGTGACAGGCCTGCTCGGGGTCGGCATCAGCACGGCGTCCACAGATTACTGGTATTTACGAAAATATGCCCCGTTCCCGGCAATTGGCCATGCCATCGAACGCTCGTGGACTTCGATCGCATTCACGGTTCGCATGCTGTCACGAATGTTGACCGGAGAAGTTTCCATCAAGAATATCAGCGGGCCGATCAACATCGCGCAATACGCCGGCAACTCCGCAGCGGCGGGAATAAACGCATTCCTGAATTTCCTGGCGCTGGTCAGTATCAGCCTGGGTGTGCTGAACCTGCTGCCGATCCCGATTCTCGATGGCGGACAAATTGTGTATCAGGCCATCGAAGGCCTGAAAGGCAGCCCGCTGTCGGAAAAAGCACAACTTTTCGGACAGAAGGTCGGCATCCTGGCGCTTCTGCTGCTCATGAGTTTCGCCTTTTACAACGACATTGCACGGATAGTCGGATAGGCGCAGCGCATGTTAAGGACGCATCACTCAATTCGATCCCGCAAGAGAGTTATCTGGCTCCCGGCGCTTCTTTGTGCCTGCCTGATCGCTCCCATCACACTCTTCGCCCAGGCGTCGTTTGTCGTTCGCGACATGCGTGTCGAGGGTCTGCAACGAATCTCTGAAGGTACAGTTTTCAACTATTTGCCGATCAACGTTGGCGACACTATCGATCAACTCAGGATACAGGAGGCAATCCGGGCCCTGTACGATCAGTCGCTGTTCGACGATATCGAAATGCGTCGCGACGAAGACACCTTGATCATAGTGGTCAGGGAACGTCCGTCGATCGAAAACTTTACGATTGAAGGAAACAAGGATATCAAGACGGAAGACCTGATGGAGTCGCTGCGCGGCGTCGGGCTTGCACGCGGACGCACTTTCGATAGATCGGTACTCGACAACGTCCAGCAGTTCCTGGAGGAACAATACTACGATCGGGGGAAATACGGTGTCGTCGTCAGTACCAATGTCACCGAGCGGCCCAACAATACCGTCAGTATCGCAATTAATGTAAAGGAAGGGGACCGCGCGAAGATTCGCCAGGTCAACATCATCGGCAATCAGAGTTTTGAAGAAGCAGACATTCGCGCAGAGTTCGAACTCGACACTGCCAACTGGCTGTCCTGGTTTCGCCAGGATGATCGTTACTCAAAAGAGGCGCTCAGTGGCGACCTCGAAACCCTGCGTTCCTTTTACATGGACAGGGGTTACGCAGATTTTCGTATCGATTCCACGCAAGTTGCGATATCGCCGAATCGTAAGGATATTTACGTCACGATCAATGTTCACGAAGGGGAAAAATATACGATCTCGGACATCAAGCTCGTGGGCAAAATGGTGGTGCCGGAAGAGCAACTTCGGGCCATGGTGCTTGCGCAGCCAGGTTCCATTTTCAATTTGCAGCTACTGACGGCATCAACCGAGTTCATGGCGTTTCGACTCGGCGAGGAAGGATACGCGAACGCAGATATTGAGCCAGTGCCCGAGCTTGATCATGAGAACAAGGAAGTTTCGGTAACATTTTTTGTCAATCCGAGCAGCCGCGTGTATGTGCGCCGCATAAATTTCAATGGTGTCGACCAGGTTGATGATGAAGTGTTGCGGCGGGAAATGCGGCAGACGGAGGGCGCCTATCTTTCGAATCGTCTCATTGATCGTTCAAGAATTCGATTACAGCGCCTGCCCTATATCGAAAGTGTGGAGGTTGAAAACAGTCCGGTCGACGGAAGTCCGGACCTGGTAGATATCGATTTTGACATCGAGTATCGCATGCCGGGTCAGTTCAGTGGAGGCATCGGATATTCGGAGTCGCAGAAACTGATGTTGAATGGCAGCATCATTCACACCAATTTTCTCGGCACCGGCAATCGGGTGGCACTGCAGGCGAACACGGGAAGGTTTTCTACTTTTTACTCGTTGACGCACACAGACCCGTATACGACAACAAACGGTGTTAGTAGAACGGTGGGCGTCAACTTCCGGGACATCACGCAGTTCACGTCAGCGTCATCTGATTTTTCAACAACGAGTTACGGTGCGTCGCTTGAATACGGCTTCCCGATAACCGAGTTTCAAAGCCTGAGCATCGGTCTTGCGTATAACAACGCGGAGTTGCTCTCGTCCTCGCGGAGTACAAAGCAATCTCAGGAATGGGTCGCCAACAACGGTAATCCTTTTATTACCGATGTCTCCGGCGGCGCTGCTTTTTTTGGCACCCAGTTCGATGCTTACGAGCTGATTACCGGCTGGATTTACGACAGCCGGAATCGCGCAATTTTTGCGAATCGGGGTTCACGGCAGCAGGTATTCCTGACTTACGCGCTGCCGGTCAGTGATGTGCAATACTTCACCGCGCGGTACAATTATACAAAATACATCCCGCTGTTCGGCCCCTGGACATTCAGGGTGAATGCCGAATTGGGATACGCTCAGGGTCTGGGCGATACGACGGCCGTACCACCCTATAAGCAGTTCTTTGGCGGTGGCCCCGAGTCGATTCGCGGCTACAAGGAGTCCTGGTTGGGTCCGAGAGACTCATTCGGCAATCCGTATGGCGGTAATGTGTTGGTTGCGAGTCAACTAGAGCTTATAATCCCGCTTCCGCAGAAGTTCCAGAGTCAGGCACGCGCAAGCATTTTCTACGATATCGGCAACGTATTTAATACCGGCGAAGTTTCCTTTACCGATAAACTGGGTGCCCCGATCAGCTACAAGCCGGATATTAATGAATTGAGAACATCCGTCGGTATTGCCGTTCAATGGCTCGCGCCACTCGGGTTGTTCAGGTTCAGTTATGCACTACCGCTGAACGAAGTTACAGGTAACGACAGGTTTTATGGAGATCAGATCGAGCGGTTTCAGTTCTCCATTGGTCAAGCGTTTTAAGAATTGGATTTTTTATGAATGTTGTAAAGTTACATTTGGGTAAGGCGATTGCAGTAGTTGCGCTGTTAATTTCATTTACGTTGCCTGTCGTCGCACAGGAATTGAAGATAGGCGTAGTCAACGTACCTGTTCTGATGGAGCAGGCGCCACAGGCACGCGTTGCAATGGCGGCATTAGAAGAAGAATTCCAGCCACGTCAACGTGCCATTCTGGCGAAGCAGACTGAATTCAAAGAGCTCAGTGATAAAGTTCAGCGTGATATTGCAGTTATGGGTGAAACAGAACGCCGCAACGCTGAAAAAGAATTGCGTGATTTGCAACGAGAAGTTACACGGTTGCAGACCGAGTTTCAGGAGGATCTGAATTTGCGCCGTAACGAAGAACTCGGCAATTTGCAGCGCTCCCTTCTGAAGGAAGTGCAGGACTATGCACAGGCGGCAGGTTTTGACCTGGTCGTCGGCGACGGTGTTCTGTACGCAAGCACGACGGTCAACATCACCGAAAATGTGCTACGCGCCATGGAAGCGAATTTCCAGGCCGCGGGTAACTAAGCCCGATAAGCCTGAGACGGCACAATAACTTCGTCAAAAAATGGCCGAAGAATGCTCAATGACTTTTTGTAAACTCCGCTTGTTCGGCCATTTCTTTCCTCGTCCTGCACTCGTTTCAGACATTTCGGGCACTCCGTCGAAAATTCTCTTTTCTTGAGAATTCATGGCGCCCCAGTCAGATCTGAGGTTTGAATCAAGGGAGATTCAATTGTCGACTAGCCTTGGAGAACTGGCGGTACAGTTCGGCTGTGAGCTTGTCGGCGACCCTGCAGCCAGGGTTTCCCGCGTCGCTACGCTAGCGAATGCCGATTCGGAGTCCCTTAGTTTTTTCGCGAACAAGGCCTACAGGGATGAGCTCCGACAAACGACCGCGGCAGCGGTACTCGTACATCCCGATGATGCGAGCGATTGTCCGGTTAATGCGTTGCTCGCGGACGATCCTTACCTGGCATACGCGAGAATTGCCGATGTTTTGTATCCGTTCCCGGACCTTGCGGCGGGAATACACAAATCTGCTGTGGTAGCGTCATCGGCAAGAGTGCCTGACTCTGTGCAGGTATCTGCCAATGTAGTCGTTGAAGACGACTGCGTCATTGGCGATCAGGTTTTCATCGGACCCGGTGTTGTCATCGGGCCGCGATGCACAATTGGTGCGGGCACCCGACTTCTCGCGAACGTTACCCTGGTGCAGGATGTGCAGATGGGCGGGCGATGTATTGTGCATCCGGGCGCGGTGATCGGATCTGACGGCTTCGGCAACGCAATGAGTGACGGGGGATGGGTCAAGGTGCCCCAGGTAGGCGGCGTACGGATTGGCAATGACGTAGAGATCGGCGCCAACACGACAATCGATCGTGGGGCGATAGACGATACTGTCATCGAAAACGGGGTCAGGCTGGACAATCTGATTCAGATCGCACACAACGTACAGATTGGCGAACACACCGCGATGGCGGCGTATACCGGTATTTCCGGGAGCACCATCATCGGCAAGCGCTGCATGTTCGCTGGCCGCTCAGGTACCGTCGGGCACATCAATATTTGTGATGACGTTGTTATCGGTGGCCTGTCGATGGTCTCCAAGGATATCCGGGAACCCGGCTTCTATGCGGCCAGCTTCGCCGCGGAAAAGGCCGGGAACTGGAAGCGCAAGGTCGCGCGATTCCGGCGTTTGGGTGCATTGGCGAAGCGGGTGCGGGCACTGGAGAAATCGGCAGGCAGCGATGACGACCGATAACATCACGCTGGATGCAAGGCGTATCATGGAATTGCTGCCGCATCGATATCCGTTCCTGCTCATCGACAGAATTATCGCGTGCCAGCCCGGCGAGTCGATTACCGCATTGAAAAACGTGACGATCAATGAGCCCGTTTTCCAGGGGCACTTTCCAGGCAGACCGGTCATGCCCGGTGTACTTGTCATCGAAGCGATGGCACAGGCCGGTGGTGTCCTGTCTCATGTGACGCTGGGTGACGTCGACCCGAAACCGCTGTTTTTCCTTGCCGGGGTCAAGAACGCGCGTTTCAGGCGAACGGTGTTGCCGGGCGATCAACTGCTGGTTCAGGTCGACGTTGAGAAAATCAAACGCGGCATCTGGTTCTACAAGTGCTCTGCCAGCGTCGACGGACAGGTTGCCGTCACCGCCGACATTACCTGTGCGCCGGGAGCCCAGGAATGAAGATACATCCGACCGCACTCGTCGCCGATTCAGCCGTATTGGCCGACGATGTCGAAGTTGGTCCTTACTCCATTATTGGCGATCACGTTGAAATTGGCGCCGGCAGTTGCATCGAGAGTCATGTTGTCGTCAATGGTCCTACGCGCATTGGTAAGAACAATCACATTTATCAATTTTCCTCGATCGGCGACGATCCGCAGGACATGAAGTATGCAGGCGAACCGACACGTCTCGAGATTGGCGATGGCAATACCATCCGCGAGTACTGCACGATCAGTCGTGGCACCGTGCAGGATGAAAGCCTGACCTCCATCGGTGATGACAACTGGATCATGGCGTACGTGCATATCGCGCACGACTGCCGGGTTGGCAGTCGAACGATTTTTGCCAACAACGCGACGCTTGCAGGTCACGTCCATATCGGTGACTGGGTGATATTTGCGGGCTTTTCCGGCGCGCATCAGTTCTGCCGGGTCGGCGCACACAGTTTTATCGGCATGTACGCCGGGACCAACCGGGATGTACCTGCCTATACACTGGTCGGCGGCCAACCCGCATCGCCGAAGGGCATCAATTCCGAGGGACTGAAACGGCGTGATTTCACGGTTGATCAGATTCGCAACATCAAGAATGCTTACCGCCTGGTGTACCGCAAGAAGATGAAGCTGGCGGATGCCATTGTGGAAATCGAATCCCTGGTTGCGGAACAGCCCGAACTGCGCGTATTTCTCGACTCATTACACACGTCGGAGCGCGGCTTGCTGCGGTAACTGGTGTCCTGTCCCGCAAATAAATTTAAAAATCTGCTGGCCCTTTTTGCCGTTGTCCGTGTTGCTCCTCCTCACGTGGGGCCTGCCACTACTCGTCGTCGCGCCTCGCCACCGGCAAAAAGTTACGCGCATATTTATCCATTTATTCACGGGACAGGACACTAGATGCGTATTGGTCTTGTCGCTGGCGAAACGTCCGGCGATCTGCTGGGCGCAGGCTTAATAAAAGAACTCACGGCGCGGTCACCCGGCATCCGTTTTGAGGGGGTTGCCGGCCCGGCAATGCAGGCTGCCGGATGCGAAGCCTGGGAATCGTCGGAGGCGCTCGCCGTGATGGGCCTCATCGAACCGCTTAAGGAAATTCCCCGCTTGCTGAAACTCCGGCGGATGCTGATCCGGCGCTGGAGAGAGGTTCCACCGGACGTATTCGTCGGCATCGATGCACCTGATTTTAATTTAGGGTTAGAGACCAGGCTTCGCCAGCGCGGGGTGCGCACCGCGCACTATGTGAGTCCGTCGGTGTGGGCGTGGCGCCAGGGGCGTGTGCGCAAAGTGGCAAAGGCCGCCGACAAGGTGCTGTGTTTGCTGCCATTCGAAAAGGCGTTCTACGACCAACACGATGTGGTGGCCGAATTTGTCGGCCATCCGATGGCGGACGGCACTCCGGCAGACCTCGATACGATGCAGGCAAGGTCGGCTCTCGGCATCAAGGCAGACCGGGTGGTCGCGGTTCTGCCGGGCAGCCGGATGAGTGAGGTTTCGAGGCTGGGACCAGTCTTTGCATCTGCTTGTGCCCGGCTTGCTGCGGCTGAGCCCGGCCTGAGATTCGTGGCGCCGATGACCTCCGGCAAGATCCGCCGACTGTTTCAAGCGCAATTGGCGAGGGCAGATGTTGCTTCACTTTTCATGCTGACGGATGGCAACGCCCAGACAGTCATGGCAGCAGCGGACGTGGTGTTGCTGGCGTCGGGCACTGCTGCGTTGCAGGCCGCATTGCTGTGCCGGCCGATGGTGGCCGCGTATCGTACTGCGCCTCTGACATATGCCATCGTGAAGACCTTCGGGCTCGTGAAGGTGCCCCATTTCACGTTACCGAATCTGCTGACGCCTGAGCCGCTGGTTCCGGAATATCTGCAGGGTGCTGCGAACCCGGAGGCGCTCGCAGAGGCTGTATCGGGCCTGATGAAGGATCCTGATCGCCGGGCGGCCATTGCCGGTCAGTTCGCCATATTGCGCGCCGAGCTTGCACAGGGAGCCAACAAACTGGCAGCGCAAGCCATATTGGATCTTGCAGGCGGACAGAGCTGATGCAGAGGTCACTCAGGTTCGGTAAGGACGGACCGGTTGCCGGCGTGGATGAGGCAGGGCGCGGGCCTTTGGCAGGTCCGGTTGTTGCAGGTGCGGTGATTCTCCGCAGCGAGGATCCAATCGAGGGGCTCGCCGACTCGAAGATCCTCTCAGCAAGCCGTCGCTCCGAGCTGGCTGGGCAGATTTTTCAGCGCTCACTGGCCTGGTCCGTTGCCTGGGCGGACCCAGCCGAGATCGACCTGCTCAACATCCTGCAGGCGACCCTGCTCGCAATGCGCAGAGCTATACTTGGCCTGCGACTCCAGCCGGTTTACGTTGAAGTTGACGGTAACAGGTTACCAAACCTGTGCTTTCACGACCGGCAGATCGATGGCTGTGCCGTGGTCGGCGGCGATGCCAGGATACCGGCCATCAGTGCCGCATCAATCATCGCCAAGGTCCGTCGCGACGAGATCATGCGCGAGATGGACGTTATTTATCCCGAATACGGTTTTCGCCAGCACAAGGGTTATGCCACGGCCGATCATCGCGAGCGCCTGGGGCAGTTTGGCCCCTGCCGGGAACACCGGCGCAGCTTCTCGCCAATATCGGCGATGACGAGCGGCCGTCAATAAGAATAGCAGTCTGTCGAAAAAGCCATGGATGGCTTTTTCGACAGACTGCTAGAATGGCTGCCTGAACCCGCAACAGCAAGCCAGAATGCTGCCAGTGAATCCGACCAGACAATCTACGAGTGGTTATGACTGAACCATTCGTCCATCTGCATCTGCACACCGAGTATTCGATTGTCGATGGCACTGTGCGCATTCCGGCATTGATGGATCAATGCGTGCAGCATGGCATGCCGGCAGTGGCGCTGACTGACCAGGGAAACCTGTTTGGACTGATCAAGTTTTATCGCTTGGCACTTGCCAGCGGCATCAAGCCGATCATCGGCGTCGATTTGAAGCTTAAGGACCCGGACGAGGCCGATCGTCCGTTCAGCCTGATACTGCTGTGCCAGAATCTCGCCGGCTACCGTAATCTGACCCGGCTGATCACCAGGACCTATCTCGAGGGCCAACACCGTGGCGTGCCGCTTGCCGAGCGCGCCTGGATATGCCGCGACACTACCGAGGGCCTCATTGCGCTCTCCGGCGGCATTCACGGAGACATTGGCCGTGCATTCGTCGCCGGAAACGCCGGGCAGGCCGCCGATCGGCTGTGTGAGTGGCAGGAAATTTTTGGCGACCGTTTTTACATTGAGCTTGCGCGTACCGGACGCAGCGCCGAAGAGGACTATGTGCAACAGGCAGTTTCACTGGCGGCCGCCACTGGCACCCCCGTTGTCGCCAGCAACGATGTCCGGTTCCTGCATGCAGACGATTTTCATGCGCATGAAGCACGCGTCTGTATCCAGGAAGGGCGAAGCCTGGGCGATGCTGATCGGCCCAGGCACTACAGCGAACATCAGTTCTTCAAAAGCTGCGACGAAATGGTCAGCCTGTTCGAGGATATTCCGGAAGCAATATCGAATTCGCTGGAAATAGCCAAACGTTGCAGCCTGGAACTCAAGCTTGGCGAGACATTCTTGCCGGCGTTTCCGGTGCCGCAAGGGCAAACGACGGAGACCTATCTCGAGACCGAGTCAAAACTTGGTCTGCAACAATTTCTGGACAGAAAATTCGCGAAAGATTCTGTCGCCAGCGAAAAGAGAGATGTCGTGGCAGCACCGTACCGATCTCGTCTGGTCGATGAACTCGCCGTTATCTGCGAAATGGGTTTTGCAGGCTACTTCCTGATTGTTGCCGATTTCATCAACTACGCTAAGAGCCACGGTATCCCCGTGGGACCTGGAAGAGGATCGGCCGCCGGGAGCCTGGTGGCCTATGCGCTTAAGATTACCGACATTGACCCGATCCGTCACGGGCTTATCTTTGAACGTTTTCTCAATCCCGAACGCCGCTCCATGCCCGATATCGATGTCGATTTTTGCATCCACGGTAGGGATCAGGTGATCCGGTATGTAAAGGAGAAATACGGGCCGGATAAAGTTGCTCAGATCGCCACCTTCGGGACTCTCAAGGCCAAGGCAGCGGTCAGGGACGTCGGACGGGCGCTGGGTTTTTCCTTTGCCGAGACCGATGCCATCGCCAAGCTTATTCCCGCCCCCAAGCAGGGTTTTGACTACGCGCTGGCCGATGCCATCAAAATGGAGCCTCGGTTGCAAGGTCTCATGAAAAGTGATCCGCGAGTGCAGAAGCTGATCGATCATGCCCTGCGCCTCGAAGGGCTCACCCGCCATGCCTCTACCCATGCGGCGGGAGTGGTCTTATCCAATCTTCCCTTGGTAGAGTATCTCCCTCTCTATCTGGACAAGGAAGGGGGGATCGTCACCCAATTCGACATGGGGAGTGTGGAGAAGATCGGGCTCATCAAGTTCGATTTTCTCGGCTTAAAGACGCTGACCTTGATCCATAACTGTCTCAAGCTGATCCAGGCAAGCCGGGGAATCGAGATCGACGTGAACAACCTCCGCTTGGATGACAAGAAGAGCTATCGGCTTCTCTGCTCTGGAAACACCACAGGGGTTTTCCAGCTCGAGGGCATGGGCATTAGGGAGATGACGGTAAAGATCCGGCCC
>JADFGH010000365.1 GCA_022567775.1 Pseudomonadota bacterium
AATAGCCAACTATTCCGACGCCATACGCGCACGCCAGGCGGATGCCACGAGTGTCTATTTTGCGTGTCGCAAGTGCCGGGATAATCAGACTGGCGAAAACAAGATAAACACCGACCAGTTGCATTGATGCGGTTACCGCGAAGGCGAAGAGGGCATAAAAACCCAGTCCACGCAGCCGGTCGCGTAGCAGGTACCACAGTGTAAGGATAACTGCACTGATGATCGCAATTGGCAGCAGGCTGCCGAACGTTACCCACAAAATCTGTCCGATCAGCAGTTCTTTCAAATGTTCACCGCCGTGCGGGTTGCCGGCGAGGATGAGAATTCCGGCCGTGGCCGCCAGAATGAAACAGATGCCGATGAGGGCTTCCTGTATCTTCGGCCAGCGTTTGTCTGTCCAGTTGAGAATGAATGCGGCAGCGAGCGCAGCAGAAACTGCCGCACCCTGGACCAACCAGCCATTCTGCTGCCAGCCCATGCTGTCAGCGGCGATTACGCCGAGGCCTGCGACCTGGGCGATCGCAAGATCAATAAAAATGATTCCACGGCGTAATACCTCAGTACCCAGGGGAACGTGTGTGGCAAGTACCAGGAGACCTGCCAGTAATGCCGGCCCCAGGATGCTCAATTCAAAGGCGTTCATTGTTTACTTCCTCGAGGGCAGCAAGTGTCATGTCGAACAACGCGAACAAATCGGCCGGGCCGTCTGTCTCGTTGACGGTGTAGGGCAGGCGAAGCGCCCTCACATCAAGGCGTTCGGTCAGCCATAACGACGGCCTTTCGTTGGCATATGGCGTTCGAACCACCGCGGCCGGTGGATTTGGTGATAAAGCTTCGAGAAGCCTGGCAAGGTGCGCGGCACTCGGCGGAACGCCGGGCTTGGGCTCCAGTGTTGCGACAATATCCAGATCAAGCCAGTCTGCAAGATAGCTGAACCCCCGGTGGTGAGAAACCAGTCGCAGACCCTGCAATGATTCGCCTCGCTGTTCCCAGCCCGTAGTTGCCGTTTCCCACCGGGACTGGAATTCCCGCAGGCGACGGCTGTAGTCGCTGCTGTTGGCGGGATCCAGGACGCCAAGGCGCTCTGCCAGCTTGTCGGCGATGCGTGAGATGTTGTTGGCGTTCAGGTGTATATGCGGATTGCCCTGGGGATGAATGTCGCCCTGGGACCTGTCGATCAGCGCTGGAATCTCGAGTTTGCGGACGTAATCTGCCGCCATGAAATGCCCTGGGCGGCCCGGCTGAATATCCGGGTTGCCGGCGCGTCGCAGCAACAACGGCAGCCAGCCGATTTCCAGGTCGGCGCCGGTACAAATCAGCAAGTCTGCGCGCCTCGTCGCGGCGATCAGGCTGGGTCTTGCCTGGAGTCGGTGAGGGTCCTGAAAAGCAGTCGTTGCGACCGTTATATTTGCGTTTTCACCTGCCAGCTCTTTTACAAGAGCACCCCACTCCGGTTCACAGGCAAACACTTCCAGTGCATCTGCACTCAGGGGTGCGATCAGCAGCAACAGCAATGTACTAAGTCCTTTCATCGTGTAGCCCCTAGAATTCGTGTGCACCATGAGCGCCAATGCTCATGATGTATTGCAACAGGAACTGGTTGTCGCTCTTGTCAAGTACGCGATCGTCAATGAACTGTATGCGCAGGCGACTGAATTCACTCGGTGACCACTCAAGCATCAAGCTGTCCCTGGCGGAACTTCGACCCGGGTCTTCGAGAATCGTGCCGGAAAACAGCGGGCCGTTGTCTGCATCGACTTCGTCGTGCCGGTAACCAACGCGCCAGCCCTGTCGAAATTGCCAGATCCCCTGCAAATACCAGCCGTCCTGATCCCCGTCATAGGGAAGCGCCGCGAACGTGCCGCTCTCATCGCGGCTGAAGTATTCGCCCTGTAGTTTGAAATTCTGCACAGTCGAATTGCCGTCAGGCGCCCACTTCCAGACGAAATCGAGTCCCGTGATATCGCTGTCGCCGCTAAAGACCTCAGCAGGAGGCGCGCCAACGTCTGCCCCGCCCCTGTCCACGACATCGGCTGACAAGTACGAGAGCCCCAGTTGCCAGCTATGACTGACGCCGACATCACCGCCCACATGGCCGAACAAGGTCCATAGATCCGGCGATGTTGCCGAGTTGCTCGTCGAGGGAAAATTGCTGCCCCAGTTCAGCTCCGCGCCGACCTCGAGGAATAACGCTGTTGGGGCGATCCAGCGAACTTGCAGGCCGTCGGGTATGTACTGTCCGCCGAAAAAGGCCTGATAGGGCAGGGGCCGATCGGCGAAATCGTCGGCATGGTTATGGAATTTGTTGAGATAACCAATGCCCGAAAAATAGCGGCCACCGAGCAAGGTCAGCCCATTGGACAGACTGGTGGTCTGAATCCATGCCTCTTCGAGCGCGATCCCGGTCTCACCATCCTCATCTTCCAGCGCGAACGTAAGGTTGCCGAAAAAACGCGGGTCGATACTGGCATTCAAGTTCAGTTCGGACTCGCCAAGCGAAAGCCCAGAGCTGCCGGGACCGAGCTCACCGCCGGAAATGAATCCCGGAATACCGTCCCCGCCCGGGCCGACATTCCCGTA
>JADFGH010000366.1 GCA_022567775.1 Pseudomonadota bacterium
TGTGCATGTTCGAGTTCTTCGACGACAACCATGCCGGCGCCCGCCGCCATAACGAAGCCATCACGGTTGACGTCATACGGTCTCGACGCCGTCGACGCCGCATCATTGTAATTTGATGACAAAGCGCCCATCGCATCGAACAGGCTTGCCAGCGTCCAGTCCTCTTCCTCACCGCCGCCGGCAAACACCAGGTCCTGCTTGCCAAGCTGGATCTGCTCCATCGCCGCACCAATGCAATGCGCGCTGGTCGCACACGCCGAGGTAATCGAGTAATTCACACCTTTAATATGAAACGGCGTCGCAAGGCAGGCCGACACGGTGCTGCCCATCGTACGCGGAACCATGTAGGGGCCGATTCGGCGAACCCCTTTTGCGCGCAAGGTATCGGCGCTAATCACAATATTGGCGCTTGAAGCGCCGCCGGATGCCGCGATCAGGCCGCTGCGCGGGTTGGAGACATCGGACTCTTCGAGCCCGGCATCATCGATAGCCTGCTGCATCGCTATATAAGAGTATGCCGCGGCATCTCCCATGAAGCGCCGAACCTTGCGGTCGATGAAATCAGCCGTATCAATCTCGACGCTGCCACAGACCTGGCTGCGCAGGCCCCTTTCCGCGAACCCCTCGTTAAAGCTGATGCCGGAACGGCCCTCGCGCAGCGACTCGAGCACTTCCGACTGCGAGTTGCCCAGGCACGAAACCACGCCAAGTCCCGAAATCACGACACGGCGCACATTGACCCCTTAAAAATCGTCGGTTGACGTAAACAAGCCGACTCGCAGATCTTCCGCTATATAGATTTCCCGTCCATCGACCGCGACGGTTCCGTCTGCGACGGCCAATACGAGCCTGCGCGTAATCATGCGCTTGATCTGCAGCTTGTACGTTACCAGTTTTGCGGTAGGCAGCACTTGTCCGCTGAATTTGACCTTGCCGGCGCCGAGTGCACGACCGCGCCCCCTGGACCCCGACCAGACCAGGAAGAACCCGACCAGCTGCCAGAGCGCATCAAGCCCGAGACACCCCGGCATGACCGGGTCGCTCTCGAAGTGGCATTTGAAAAACCAGAGATCCGGGTTGATATCCAGCTCGGCGTGAACCTCACCCTTGCCGTATTCGCCGCCGGTCTCCGTAATCAACGTAATCCGGTCGGTCATCAGCATGTCTGGCAATGGCAGCCGGGCACTGTCGGGATCGAACAGCTCCCCATGCGCGCAGGCGAGTAATTCTTGCCGATTGTAGGCGTTCTGGCGCCCGGGCGGGCAGCCGACCGGACTGGCAGATGAATCAGATTTGCTCATACGCTCTCCGGCGCATCCTGTAATGATCGTTTCAGGAACGTTGCCTGGGTGAAGCTGCCTCAAAAACGGCAGCTCAATGGTTGCGTATCTTACCGGACAACCACGATTGATGCTGGAAAATGGCGCAGTGCATCATATCTTGTCGTAGTCCAGCGTAATTCTGTCGCTGACAGGATGGGACTGGCAAGCGAGCACATAGCCTTTCTCTACCTCCCAGGACTCCAGTCCATAGTTTGAATCCATACGGACTTCGCCTTCGCGCACATGAGTTCGACAGGTTGCACACACACCAGCCTTGCAGGAAAACGGCAGCTCGATACCGTGCTCCGCCGCGGCATCGACGATGCTGCCGCCTTCGGATGACATCTGAAACGATTTCTTGTGACCGTCCATGATTACGGTGATGCTGAAATCCAGTTCGCCGGTTGCCGGCTCGGAAGGACTCGCGACCGGTTTTTTCCCCGGTGCACCGTAACGCTCCGCATAAATGACTTCGTTATCCATACCCAGCTCGCGAAGCGCGGTGCGGACGGTCTCAATCATCGTATCCGGGCCACAGATAAATGCTTCGTCGGGCTCGAGGCCGTTGCAAAACTTTCTGTACAGCTCGCCGGTTTTCTCATGATCCAATCGGCCGCTGAAGATCGAGTATTCCTGTTCTTCGCGCGTGAAAAGAAAGTAAAGCTGCAAGCGTTCCGGAAAACTGTTCTTGAGCGCATAAAGGTCGTCAATGAACATGGTTGTGTTCTGACGGCGGTTTCCATAGAACAACAGGAATCGGCTGTCAGGCTCCAGCTCAAGCGTTGCCTTCATGATCGAGATAATCGGCGTGATTCCGCTTCCCGATGCAAACGCGAGATAGGTCTTTTCGTTTGCAGGATCGACAGTAGCGTGAAACTGCCCGAAGGGCGGCATAACTTGCAGGACATCCCCGGCATGCAGCTGATCAGCAACGAATCCGGAGAATCGCCCATCGGGCTGGATGCGGATGCCGATTTCCAGCGGCCACGCGCCGGGAACCGAACAAATGCTGTACGTTCGCCGCACCGGCTTTCCTTCGATTTCAATTTGAATTGGCAGATGTTGTCCGGGCAGGAATTCAAATTCGCTCCGCACGTCATCTGGCACCTGCAAGGATAATCGCACCGAGTCTGCAGTCTCGTTTCTCAGCTCAGAGACGGTCAATGAATAAAACTTTCTCATGAGCGATCAGATGCACTTGAAATATTCGAAGGGTTCAAGGCAGTCGTCACACTTGTACGACGCCTTACATGGCGT
>JADFGH010000367.1 GCA_022567775.1 Pseudomonadota bacterium
CCGATTGAGTAAACGTCGCTGTTCGCGTCCTCGAGTTCATATCGCGTCAAATCGCCGCTTATCAGAAAATTGTCGCTCACCGCATAGCCGACACCGGCACCGAAATACGGATTGCTGTCCTCTGGTGTGGCCTGGCTTACGTTGTTGATTTCAGCGTTGCCGTCCCAGAAAAACATGCCGAATCGGCCCAACAAGGAAAAGCGCTCTCCCAGCGGCAAATATCCGCCGACGCCGAGGGTGAAGCCGTCCGCGCTAAGGCTTGCTGTCGCCGGTGTGCCGTTCACATCGATCTGTTGCTCGAAGTCGCCAAAATTGTGGTAGCCACCTTCGACGGCGAAAAAGTCGTTGAATTGCCAGCCACCGATGATGCGGAACGAGGTGGTGTCGGTGTCGATGTTCAAGCCGTCGAAGTTCTCGCTCAGTCTGGCTGAGCCAATGCTGCCACCGACGAAAAAACCTTTATCGGCATACGCGCCTAAAGGCAGCAGAAGTAGTACGGAAAGTGTGATCGTTTGAATTCGAGTGAGTCTGTTCATGTCAATCTCCAGGTATGCAAGCCACGCAAACTAGGTGATTTCCCGCTACACTCCCTGAAGTTTCGATGAAGATCGATGAAACAACACTGAAGATTGTTTTTCCCCTTATATTTCCGTCACTTATACTCCATTTTTACGAGTATTTTGATAATGGGTGAGCACGCTGCAACAGCACCGTCACGACGCTTCCGCGTGGATGACCTCGAAATTGACCTCGATGGTGAATCCGTGCGGCGTGGCGGTGTGCTGCTCGACTTGCCAGACTTGTCGTTTCGGCTGCTCGCGACTCTTGTACGTCGGGCGCCCGAACGCGTCACCAAAGACGAACTGATTCGGGAAGTCTGGGATGAGGTGGTGGTCAGCGACGAGACGCTTGCACAACGGGTGCGTTTACTACGGCAGGTGCTGGGCGAGGACAGCCAGAATCCACATTACATCGCATCGGTCCGAGGCCGCGGCTATCGACTGCTTTGCAAGGTTGATGCGCTTGCTCCTGAGGAGCAGACAGGCAGCAACAGGATAAGGTGGGCGCTGTACGCTGGCATTGTGACTGCCGCCGTGATGGCGACCTGGTTCGGCATGAACAAGCCGGGGGACCAGGCACCATCGACCGTCGCTAATACGATCGCCGTGCTCCCGTTTACAGACCTGAGTGCCGACCAGGGCAATCGTCATTTCGCCGACGGTATGCAGGAAGAACTGCTGACGCGCCTGACCCAGCTGGACAACCTCGACGTGTTGTCTCGCACGTCGGTTGAGCGTTATCGCACCACGAATCTCGACCTGCCTGAGATTGCGCGTCAAATCGGCGCAGACGCTGTAATAGAAGGAAGCATTCGTATTGCCGACGGGCGGGTTCGGATTACTGTGCAATTGATCGATGCGGTAACGGACCGTCATATCTGGGCAGAGAATTTTGACCGGGAACTCTCTGTCGCAAACATCATTTACATTCAGGAGGAAGTGGCCGAGAAGATTGCGGCGGCATTGCGTCTCGAATACAAATCAAGGCTGGCAACCACACAGGGCAGGCTACCGACTGACGATCTGCAGGCGTACGAGGCGTATCTGCTTGGCCGGTATCACACGTTCCAGCAAACGCCGCGCGATCTCGAGCAGGCCGTGACCGACCTGGAACGTGCTACCGCGCTGGATAATCAGTTTGCGGAGGCCTATGCGTCCCTCGGATGGGCGAATAGTTTCCTGGGCACTGCTTACGGTCGACATGCGCCTCGCGATGCATACCCGAAAGCAAGGGCGGCGGCGCTCCGGGCATTGGCACTCAATGGTGAACTCGCTGACGCACGCTCGCTTTACGCGGACATTCTTACCTGGTACGACTGGGATTTCGTGGCGGCCGAGCGTGAGTACGAGCGGACGATGGAACTCGATCCGCTGAATGTTCTTGGCTACGCGCTTTTCCTGTCAACACAAAGGCGCCACGACGAAGCCATCGAACTGGTTGAAAAAAGGGTCGCTGCGAATCCGAATGACCCGTATGTTCTTGTCAATGCCGGCTGGCGCTATCTAAACGCCGGTCAAACGGATCGTGCAATCGCTGCTGCAACACGTGCGCAGGGCCATCCTGATGCGAATTCCGTGCTTGGATTCTCGTCAATTGCGGCAGGCGAGATCGATCGCGCAATTACCGCATTCGAGGCGGACCTGGATATATTCGGCAGCAATCCGTTGCAGCTGTCAAATTTGGCTTACGCGTACTTCAAGGCTGGCCGTCGCACTGAGGGCAAGGCATTGCTTGACGAGCTACTGGCAACTTCGATGGATGCCTACCTGTCGCCGACGCTAATTGCCGCCGTGTATTTCGCCGCGGGCGACGCGGACAACGGATTCGCAATGCTGGACCAGGCGGTAGCTGCCCGGGCCCGCGAGGTAATATTCATACAAGTATCGCAGATGCTGGCAGGCCATCGTCAGGATCCGAGATACGCGGACTTGATACGCAAGATCGGATTCCAGTGATCGCAAAAAGAACAGCCATCGGATGTCGGTGCCTGCTATCCAGCCGGTCCGTTAAAAGTG
>JADFGH010000368.1 GCA_022567775.1 Pseudomonadota bacterium
CGGTTCGCCAGGCCATCCCAGACCGCGTGTAAGTTGGTAACGCCATCCTTGCGTTTGATGGCGATGCTGTTGCCACCGCGATCACCTGTTGGAAAATACGCACGGCTGAACAATGCGACGTTGTGCAGTGGCTGGTGTAAATCTCCGGTGAGATGCAGGATCCAGCAGAGCGCCACAGCCTTGTCCGCATCTGCGGCAGTATCATCTCGCCAGACGAGCAGATTTCCTTTCAATGCCTGGACGACATTCAGGTTCTGCCGCAACGGCGGCGCAAACTCCATTGACAGGTTTTGCTGCAGATTATTCGCGAGCTCTTTTTCGTCCTTCCCCGTAAGGTACACCGGCAAATTGATGTAATGCCAGGTGCCTCGAAGATAACGGGTCTGAACTGCCTCGCTGAAGTTGGCAACAAGATCCGGCCAGATTGAGGCGCGTTCGAACAGCCACAGGTTTTTTCCTGCGTCATCACCGGTTGCGATTTCTTCCGGCATCGCAGCGGCAAAGTCTCTCCTGAATCGTGGGTGCGCCCTCAATACCGCTGCAACCTGCTGCCGCTGTTCCGCACTTAGCAGGTTAAAGGCTATCCTGGCGGTCATTTTGTGGCCGGCTTCGTGCCAGGCGTGAGCCGGCGACATGAACAGCCAGACAGCCAACATTGACAGGAATACTGAGCGCACGTCGGCCTCCGGGGATGCAGGGCAGTGGGTCACCGGTTAGGATACAGGAATGGCAAAGCTGTATTTTTATTACTCCTCGATGAACGCTGGCAAGTCCACGGCCTTGCTGCAGTCCAGCTATAATTATCGGGAGCGGGGCATGCATACGCTGGTCCTGACGCCCGATGTGGATGACCGTCACGGCATCGGCAAAGTGACCTCGAGGATCGGCCTCGAGTCCACAGCGACGACCTTTAAATCCACCGATGACCTTTACCAGCTCATTGCCGGCAGAACCAAAGAACAACCGCTCAATTGTGTCCTGGTCGATGAGGCGCAATTCTTAAGCAAGGAACAGGTGTTTCAACTTGGCGAAGTTACCGATGAGTTGCATATCCCGGTGCTTGCGTACGGCATCAGAACCGATTTTCAGGGCGAGCCGTTTCCGGGGAGCAAATATCTGCTGGCATGGGCGGATAATCTCAAAGAGTTGAAAGCGATTTGTTTTTGCGGCAACAAGGCGACGATGGTGATCAGGCTCGACCAGGATGGCAACGCGGTCACTCAGGGTTCGCAGGTCGAGGTCGGCGGCAATGACCGCTACGTTTCAATGTGCCGCAAGCACTTCAAGGAAAATTATTTTCGGCAGACGCTGGTGCCGCAGCATCAGCTGCCGCTGTCGGTCGTTCGCGGCGACAGGGATTAGACGGGAATTTTCTGCGGGCTGCTTACTGCTCGTGGTCGCCGACAGCGAGATCGGGCGGCACCGGCAACTGTGTCGTGTTTCCCCTGGCGAGCATATTTTGCAGACCTGACAGGTCTTTCATGATCACGGTATCGGCAAAATCGCTGCCCTCGAGCACAGCGCGCTCCTTCGCGTTTGGATCGATAAACTTGATGCGATGATTGCCGAGGCTGATGATGTCTTCGTGGATTATTACCTGGTTCGATACGCGGCGGGAGTTTACGAAGGTGCCATTGGTACTGTTCAGGTCCATGAGCAAAGTGGCCGGCCCGAATTTCACAAACAGTGCGTGATGCCGGCTGATGTAAGTGCTGTTGATGCAGAGGTCATTGTGTTGCGCACGACCGACCATGAGTCGCGGCCGATCCATCGTCATTTCACGCAATGTCTTGCCATTGAGCGTGAGAAAGATATTTGGCGGACCGATCTTTTCGGCGTCGTCATCCGTTAGCGTCTCCCCGGCATCAAACTCGGTGAAATTCGGCAGTTCCGGACGTTCGATCTGCTCCGGTCGAATCGGGCAATTTTCGGCCCTGGCCAGTGCAAGAATCGCCAGGCGATCAATGATCCCGGGCCAGCCGCCAGAGGCATCGTGAAGTTCATTGCATACGTCGTCGGGGAGGACATTTTCAGGATCGAAACAGCCACCAGCCCGCAGCTTCGCGTACAGGTAATCGGTGGTTTCACGCTGGCTCAGCGGTCCCAGGGAAAAGGGTTCGGGCAGGCGCTTCGAAATGCCGTTCATCGCGGGCGCAGCAACGATCGAGGCCATCGAGTGGTCGCTGGCCAGCACCAGTCGCAGCGCGAAATGGTGCCTCACCTTGAGCTCGGCCAGTTCGCACAGCACGCGCAGCGCACTCGGATTCATTTCATGCATGTTCTCGATGATCAGGAGCGGTGCCTGTCCCGCTGCTGTCTGTTGCTGCACGAAAACCTTGAGCATGTTGAGCAGCTCGTTGACCGAGCTGAATTCGAGTTCGTAGCCGAACTGGCGTAATGCCGCCTGCAGGAGGGCGGCTGAATTCAGGCCTGCGCCGTCTACCACGGCGACTGCGGTATCCGGCAACTTGTATTCGGCAAACTGGCGAAGCAGTGTGGATTTGCCGGAGAGCGGGGGTCCCTGGAAAAGCCCAAGTCCATGCCGGTGGCTGCAGGTCCGTTCAAGG
>JADFGH010000054.1 GCA_022567775.1 Pseudomonadota bacterium
TCTCTGAGTGTCGGGGTTGCCACGATGTCGGATACCATCAATAACGCCGAGGAACTCCTCGGGCTGGCCGACAAAGCGGTGTATAAAGCGAAGGAATCCGGCAGGGACAGAACCGTAATTTGCCGCAGTGACAATGAAATGGAGGACGTATCAGCGGATGAGTGATAAATTATAGGGTTGAGCTTGGAACGGAAACGGGAAAATAACAGATGTCTGAGACAATGAACAAGCAAATCCGCCTGGCCAGCCGCCCGTCAGGCTGGGTGACCGAGGAAAATTTCACGGTGACCGAAGAAGCGCTGCCGGATCCGGGTGACGGCCAGCTCCTTGTGCGAAATATTTTCATGTCCGTCGACCCATACATGCGCGGACGAATGAACGACACGAAGTCCTACGTGCCACCGTTTCAGATCGGCGAGGTCTTGCAGGCCGGCATCGTTGGCCAGGTTGTTTCGAGCAACAATGCGGACTTTGCAGAAAGCGACTATGTCGTTGGCATGCTCGGCTGGGAAAACTATTCCATTAGTGACGGTGCACAACTGCGAAAAATCGAGACAGGTGCAATACCGTTGTCCTATCACCTCGGCATCCTTGGTATGCCGGGCATGACCGCCTATGTTGGACTGCACACTATCGCTCAGGCGCAAGCTGAAGATAGTGTGTTCGTATCCGCAGCGTCGGGGGCCGTCGGCAGTGTTGTTGGCCAGCTTGCGAAAATTCACGGCTGTCGCGTCGCCGGGTGTGCCGGTTCCGATGACAAGGTTGCTTTACTGACTGACGAGCTCGGTTTTGATGCTGCATTCAACTATCGCAACAGCAAATCGCTGCCGGGAAGTTTTGCCGAGGTTTGCCCCGATGGCATCGACGTCAATTTCGAAAATGTCGGCGGGGAGATTTTCGAAGCAGCACTGTGGAGCATGCGTGATTTCGGACGCGTTGCGCTGTGCGGCATGATCTCAAACTACAACGATGAGCAACTGCAACCGGGCCCGCGCGGGATGATGGTGATTATCGGCCGGCGGCTGCGGATCCAGGGTTTCATCGTCACGGACCACCCGGAGGCCTGCCAGGAATATGCTGTAAAAGCTGCCGGCTGGCTGGCCGAGGGCAAATTGCAGTATCGCGAGACGATTGCGGAAGGGATCGAAAATGCCCCGGGCGCCTTCATAAACATGCTCAAGGGCGGCAACACGGGCAAGCAAATCGTGCAGCTCGCCGCAGCCTGACAATGGAAAAAAATCATAAACCAACTTTGGTTGTCCTGGCGGCCGGGATGGGAAGCCGCTTCGGTGGCCTGAAGCAACTGGAGCCCTTGAGCGCGGACGGCAACATCCTTATCGAGTATTCCGTATTCGACGCCATTCGTGCAGGCTTCGACAAAGTCGTCTTCATTGTGCGGAAGTCCTTTGCTGATGAGTTTGCGAAATTGGTTGAAGACCTGACGAAGCACGTAACCGTCGAATATGCGTTCCAGGATGAGTATGAGCCGCCGGGCATCGATTTGCCCGACCGCGATAAACCCTGGGGCACCGGCCATGCTTTGCTTGCCGCGGAGCATCTGATTGCCGAACCGATGGCAGTCATCAACGCCGACGACTTTTACGGATCATCAGCTTATGCGACGGCAGCGGAATTCCTGCGTGCGCAATCAACGGACTCGAGCCATTACGGCATGTTGGGATATTCCTTACGCAACGTATTGTCCACGCATGGCAGTGTTTCGCGCGGCCTGTGCCAGCTTACAGACAATGGCCAGCTGTCATCCATTCTTGAGCACACAAAGGTCTATGATGCTGAAGGGGAGATTATCAGTGAGGACGAACGGGGCGAAAAAACCGTCTTATCTGAATCGCAGCTTGCATCAATGAACTTCTGGTTGTTCACGCCGACATTTTTCCCGTTCCTGTACGCAGAGATGCGGATTTTCGCCGCAGAACATCGGAATGAACAGACTGCTGAATTCCTGTTGCCGGATATCGTCGGCACGCTTTTGCGTAGCGGTGAAGTCACTGCAGACTGTCTGCCCCATGACGATACCTGGTTCGGCATGACCTACCCCGAAGACCGCGAAAGTGCGGTGTCTGCCATCGGCAAGATGCATGATGACGAGATCTATCCGACACCGCTCTGGGGTGAGGAAAAAACCGATCTCTGATATTCGGGAAATCGCCACGCAATTCGAATTGGGCGGGACATTGATTGCCGCAGATCGCTACGGGCGCGGTCACATCAATGACACTTACCTGGTCCTTGTTGGAAGAAACGGTGGCGAAACGCGTTTCATACTTCAACGCATCAACCAACACGTTTTCCGCGACCCTGAGTCATTGATGGAGAATATACGGCGCATCACCGAGCACCTGAGATCGAAGATCACGGGAAGCCGCAGCTGTTTGTCCCTCGTACCGGCAAATGACGGCAGCTACTTTTTCCTTGATGAGGAAGCCGGGTACTGGCGCGCATACCAGTTTATCGAGGGTGCAAGTAGCTACGACGGAGTGGCAAATACGACACAGGCCAGGGAGGCCGCCGCCATGTTCGGGCGGTTCCAAAGCCTGCTTGGTGATCTCCCAGGACCCCGGTTACACGAGACGATTCCCAACTTTCACAACACGCCGGCAAGGTTTCGGCAATTTCACGAGGTCCTTGAGCGGGACGCGCATGACCGCGCAAGGCATTGCGCTGCGGAAATCGATTGTGCGCTGGCGTACGAGGAGGCCGCCGGTGCGCTGCAGGCCCTGCAGGATGCCGGCGAAATCCCGGAACGGATCGCACACAACGATACCAAGCTCAATAACGTGATGTTCGATGAGCACAGCGATAAGGCAATATGCGTCATCGATCTGGACACGGTGATGCCCGGTTCTGTCTTGTACGACTTCGGGGATCTCGTTCGCACCGCAGCGACGCCCACTGCTGAAGATGAAACGGACCTTTCAACGGTCAGGATGCGCATGGATTATTATGAGGCGCTGGTGGAAGGTTATCTCAGCACGGCGATGGGTTTCCTGACCGAAACAGAGGTTGGGAATTTATCCATGGCTGGCAAGGTCATCACGATCGAAACCGGGGTAAGATTTCTTACGGATTACCTGTCGGGTGACGAGTACTTCAGAATTCACCGGGCAGACCAAAACCTGGACAGATGCAGAGCGCAATTTGCGTTGGCGGCATCTATCGACGGGCAATTCGACAAGATGCTAAAAGTGGTGGACAGCGTTGCTTATCGCTCAGAAAGCTGACACTGACTTCAGAGCATTTTCGACAGCAGCAATATCTTCCTCGGTATCCACCCCCGGTCCGGGGCGGACAGACGCGCGGCCGACGCGTACCGTAATACCGAGCCACAACGCACGCAATTGTTCGAGCTTCTCGCATTGCTCCATGTCGCATGGCCCGGCAGCGATCAATTGCCGCAGCACAGCGCACCGGTAAGCATAAATACCGTGGTGACGCAGGGCTGTCTGCATCGTAAGCTTATCCGTGTGCTCGTCGCGAGAGTGGGGGATCGGCGCACGGCTGAAATAAAGTGCGTTGTCATGCTGATCAATAACGATCTTGGCAACGTTGGGGTTGCGCAAATCCTCGTCCGTCTCCATCGGGCTCGCCAGTGTACCCATACCCACCGAGTCGTCCTCCAGCAATGCGGCGCATTCGTCGATGAGCACCGGTGGGAGCAGGGGCTCGTCACCCTGCAGGTTCACGACCACCAGGTCATCGGGCCATGATTGCAGTTCGCAAACTTCAGCCAGACGCTCGGTTCCGGAATGATGGTCTGCGCTGGTCATGCAGACATTAGCGCCGAAACCCCGGGTGGTCGCCTCGATTCGCTCGTCGTCTGTGGCAATCCACACTTCGTCCGCCTTGCTTTGCATAGCAAGACGGTGCACGTGCTGAATCATCGGCTCGCCCGCGATCGGACGAAGCGGTTTGCCGGGCAGCCGCACAGATGCATAACGTGCCGGGATGACGACAACAAAATTCTTCATGCTTATTGCTTCACTGCAGCAAATACTGTTCTGATGGTGAAACCCGAGCTTAGCCGGAAACCGGCAAATATGTCAGCGCAGGCCGTCTTTTTGTTGAGCTGTGCAACTATAAACGGCACTGTTATCATCATGAATCGCTGCGTGCCCTGAATGTGCTGATACTGGACCTTGCCTACCTGCTGGTATTCATTTTGCTGTCACCGCTGTGGCTGCTGATGCTGGTCTTGAAGCCTGCTTTTCGTGCCGGGCTGCGCGAGCGCTTCATACCGGCTGAGGTCGCGGACCCTGCAGGCAGTACGGTCTGGCTGCACGGGTCATCCGCCGGTGAAATTGACTTACTGCGCCCGTTGGTCGGCCGGATCGCAGAACGGTTCCCCGACAGCAGAATTGTTATTTCCGCGTTCGCCATCTCCGGGTATACGTTTGCCAGGAAGGCATTCCCGGATCATCGGGTAATCTACTTTCCGGCAGATCTGGCGTTCATCATTCGACGATTTTTTCGCGTATTGAACCCGGTCCTGATTATCGTCGTGGAATCCGAGTTCTGGCCCAATTTCTTCGCCGTGGCGGAGCGGTCGAAAATTCCGCTGTGTGTTCTGAACGGCAAGATGTCGGCGAAATCGTTCCGGTCTTACAGGAGAACCGGCCTGATTCCCTGGGCGTTACGGAAAGCGTCCCTGTTCGCGGTGCAAACCGAAAATCATGCGGCCCGATTCCGGGGCCTCGGAGTTGCCGCCGCATCGATTCACGTGACGGGCAATATGAAGTACGACCTGGGCGACGATACTGACGGCAGCGAAGAAAGGCGAAAACTGCGTGCGCAGTATGGTCTCAGCGATGAGATGCTGGTCTGGATCGGCGGCAGCATTCACCGCGGTGAAGACGAGGCGCTGGCCTGGGTACAGAGTCAGCTCGTCAGCGACGAATGCCAGCTGCAACTGGTGATCGTGCCGCGCTATCCGACTGAAGCGCCCGCCATCGTCGACGTATTCGATAGACTGGGGCTCAAAGCGGTGTGCAAGACCGAATTATCCGGCAATGGAGGAACAGTTTTCAGTGATCCACGGCGCGTGCTGGTCGTCGACACAATCGGCGATCTGAAACGGTATTACGCGATGTCCGACATCGCATACGTCGGCGGCAGCCTGCATTTCCGGGGCAGTAACAAGGGCGGCCATAATCTTATGGAACCGGCAATTCTGGGTGTTGCTCCGCTGTTCGGACCCTATAATTTCAGTTTCTCGGAAACGGTCCGGGCACTGCTGGAGGGTGATGCCGGGATGCTGGTGCACGACCGGGAAGAGATTGTCAGCGCGCTCCGCGGGTTCCTCGACAATCCGGGCAGCGCCGCGGAGATTGGCGCCAAAGCACGGCAGATCATCCTTGATAATCGTGGCGCTACAGACCTGAATTTCGCGCTGATCGAGGCCGCTATCAGCGGCCGCTGAACTTGCCCTTTTCGGCGCAGCAGTTCACGATACGCCCGTCCAGCAACACCGGAAGCGCCAGTACCCATGAAAGCCGTCAAACACGTCAATGTGGCCGGAATCGACTGCGGATCGGATGACCTGTTCCTGATCAGCGGGCCGTGCGTCATCGAGGAAGAATCGATGATGATGAAAACGGCGGAGCGCCTGAAGAAAATCAGCGAGAAGCTCGATTTGCCGCTCATATTCAAGTCATCGTTTACCAAGGACAATCGCAGCTCGCTGGACTATTTCCAGGGACCTGGTCTTGAAGAGGGTATGCGCATCCTGGGGCGAATCAAGAGTGAAATCGGCCTGCCGGTGCTAACCGACATTCACTATCCGGAGCATGCCGCGCCGGCTGCCGAGGTCGTCGACATCCTGCAGATTCCGGCGTACCTCTGTATGCAAACTGAACTTGTGACTACGGCGGCGAAGACGGGCGCCGTTATCAATCTGAAACACGGTCAGTTTATTGCGCCCGAAAACATGATCAAGCCGGTGCAGAAGATCGAGGCGGTTGGCGGCGACAAAATCATCCTGACGGAACGCGGCTATACTTTCGGTTACAACGACCTGGTCGTCGATCCGCGCAGCTTCTTCATGCTCAGGGAAGCAGGTTACCCGGTCGTGTTCGATATCACGCATACGATCAGGAAATACGGAATTCCCAGCAAGGACGCTCGCGGCGGCACACGCCAGTACCTGAATGTACTTGCCAGGTCGGGCGTGGCTGCCGGGGTGGATGGGATTTTTGTCGAGGCGCATCCGCATCCACCTGATGCCCTGTGTGATGCCGCCAGCCAGTACTACCTGGATGACCTGGAAGAATTCCTGACCCCCTTAATCGAAATTCACCAGCTGGTACGAAAATTACCGCACTGATCTGCAAGGACCAAAGATGGAGCTGTATCTCGACTCAGTCAATTTCCAGGAAATCGAAGAGGCATTTAATCTCGGTTTTCTCAAAGGGCTGACCACCACACCCACATTCATGCACCGGGACGGCATCACCGATATTGACGGTGCAATCGTCAAACTTTCCAAGATGGTGCCCGAACTACAGGTTGAGGCGCTCGGTAATACGCACGATGAAATCATCGGCGAAGCGCATCGCCTGCTCGACTTGCCGCTGGCCAAAGAGCCTGTCTTCAAGGTGCCCATTTCCGAGGAAGGCGTTCGGGCTTGCAATACGCTGACCAAAGAAGGTCACCGGGTCAACGTACACCTTATATATACGCTCAACCAGGCGTACATGGCGATGGCCGCGGGCGCTGCATTTGTGTGCCCGCTCGCTGGTCGCCTGCAGGATCAGGGGCATGACGCAAGCGCATTGTTTGAACAGTGCGTCAACGTGGTCAAAAAGTACGATTACCAGGCCAAGATCATGTTTTCGTCCGTGCGCCACCCCGAGCATGTACGGCAGGCGCTTATCGCCGGCGTGCATGTTTGTACGATGCCGTGGGGCGTAATGAAGAAGCTGTGTCTCAATGCGCTCACGACGGTTGGCACGGATCAGTTTGTCCAGCACACGCAGTTGATGACGGTCACAGTGCGCGAAGCTCTCAGGGAACAGAACCCGATATGCAAACCAGCCGACTCGGTGAAGGCGGCAATAATCAAGATGACAGAGTCGCGTCTTGGCGCAGTGACGTTGATTGATGACAACGGCGCTGTCGTAGGTGTATTTACGGACGGAGATCTGCGCCGCAAAATTCAGGAAATAGGCTCTGAAGTCATTGAGATGACACTCGACAAAGTCGGGTTCTCGAAGAATCCGATATCGATATCCGCGGATGCGTTGCTGTACGATGCAGTTGCGAAATTCGAAGAGTCGAAAGTCGATACGATCATTGCACTGGACGGCGACAAACCGATCGGCATTCTTGACGTTCAGGACGTTGTCTAATTGGGTTTGCCAGGGCTTTTCGAGAATTTCACCGCCGCAGGCGGCAACTTCGTCACTCCTGTCGAGGACCTGAAAAAAAAGGTCGCACAGTGCCGTGCCGTTGTATTCGACTGGGACGGTGTTTTCAACGCGGGTCGCAAGGGCCACACATCATCAAGTGGGTTCTCCGAGGCGGATTCAATGGGCACGAACATGCTGCGCTATGGCTTGTGGCGCAGGCTCGGCGAGCTTCCCTATGCGGCGATCATCAGCGGCGAGGATAACGAAAATGCGATCGCGTTCGCCAGGCGCGAACACCTGACTGCTGCCTATACCGGAATACGCGACAAGAGGCAGGTCATCGCGCACCTCTGCGATAACCATAAACTGCAGCCAGGGCAGATTGCCTGTGTCTTTGACGATATCAACGATCTTCCGATGGCCAAAGTGTGTGGCCTGCGTTTCAGAGTGCGCCGCCAGGCGAGCCCGATGTTCGCTGATTTCGCAGATCGCCGGGAATTCTGTGACTATGTTACCGGTGCGAATGCAAGCAGCTACGCGGTACGGGAAGTCTGCGAACTCTTACTGGGGCTCATGGATTCATACGCAGACGTGATCGAATCCCGGATCGCCCGCGATGATGCGTACGAAGAATACTTCAGGGCCCGGCAGTCGGTGGTCACCGACTGCTATGGGCAACGGGGCGACGTGATCGAAAAGTTGTGAGACGGTCAGCAGCGGGAGGCCAGGAGTCATGAAATACCCGAATCCGGATTCGAAATCCGCAGCACTGTTCAGGCAGGCGCAGAACGTGCTGACAGAGGGCGGATCACGCAGCACGATTCGCATCGCTCCCTACTCGATTTACGTGCGGGAGGCGAAAGGTAAGTACATCACCGATGTCGATGGCAACAAGCTCCTCGACCTGAATAACAATTACACGTCGATGATCCACGGTCATGCTCATCCGGATATCGTCGACGCTGCGATGCGCCAGATTAATCGTGGCACCGGATACTCGTTTGGCAGCGAGGCCGAGCTCGCACTCGCAGAATTGCTCTGTGGACGCTCGCCCAACTTCGACAAGATCCGCTTCATGAACTCGGGTACGGAAGCGGTAATGAACGCAATCAAGGCGGCCCGCGCCTATACCGGCAGGCCGAAGATTGCGAAGTGTGAAAATTCCTATCACGGCTCCTACGATTTCGCGGAAGTCAGCCTCGGCGTGGATCCGACGGACCTCTCGACCGGCGATCCGGTTTCGCAGGCATATTCAAAAGGCACACCACAGGGCGTACTGGATGACGTTGTCGTTATTCCCTTCAATGAACCTGAGATTGCACGCCGGATTCTCGACGAGAATGCGGGTGAACTCGCCGCCGTATTGATCGATCCGATCGGCCAGGGGCTGGCGCGAATAGCAGCAAGCGATGAGTTCCTGGCGATGATCGGGCAGTTCTGCGAACAAAACGATGTTATTCATATCGCCGATGAAGTGATCGCGTTTCGGGCTGGTTGGTCCGGTTTGCAGGGAGAACGTAATCTCAAACCACAGCTGACCACGCTTGGAAAAATAATCGGCGGCGGCTTTCCGGTTGGTGCCGTCGTTGGCAACGCGGATGTCATGTCGGTTTTTGAAGCCGATGAGACCAGGGCGAAACTGCCGCACGGGGGAACCTACAATGCCAATCCGGTCACCATGGCTGCCGGGCTCAGGGCGATGGAAATGATGACCACCGATGCATTCACACGGCTCAATCAACTCGGCGACGCCTTCCGCAAGGGGGTTCAGGAGGTGTTTGACCTCTCCGACACGGATGGAGAGGTGCAGGGTCAGTATTCGATATTCTCGATGACCCTGTCAGATCCTGCGCTCGGCGATATTTCCGCCCGTGGCCATATTTATCGCAGCGCCGGCCTGCACCGCTACATGGTGCAGAACGGTTACTGGATGACGCCGGGCATGATCGGCGTTCTGTCGACCGTGATGGACACGGCCGACGTCGCGCCGTTCTGCGAAACCCTGCTGAGCGGCATCAGGGAACTGCGCGAGCAAAAAGCGAGCGCGGCCTGAGGCCTGCTTTCTAGCCTGCGGTATCCGGCTTGTAGATCGCGGCAAACACTGCGCCGGCGACGATGAATGACGCGATGCTGCTGATGAGCCAGATCGTTGCCACGTCGGCCGGGACCGGATAGATGACGTGCGGATCGATCGCCATCGGGCCCGCCATCAACAATCCGATCAGGAAGCCGAATCGCACGCCTTCCATGATGCCCTTGTCTTCATAACCTCTGGTGAAGATGTAGCAGAACATAAACATCATTACTGCCCCGCTCACCATCATCATCCACATCATGTCCATCATCTCGGCTTCGGGCCGGAAAATACTGGCCAGCTTCTCGTAGGTATCGCCCATCAGTACCTCGTGGATCACGTACCCGAGAGCCTGCATCACTATAAATACAACGATCAATCCAATCCAAAACGTCTTGTTTTTCATAATTCTCGCCTCGCTGTCAGGATCGTCCTGCTACGCTAGACCCGAAATCGCGCCAGTTCAAGTGTTGTGGCGGTCGTAACGGGCATCGCGAGCGGGCAGACGGGAGGT
>JADFGH010000055.1 GCA_022567775.1 Pseudomonadota bacterium
TGAGCAGAAATGAGAACTTGGTGCCCAGGGCGAGACTCGAACTCGCACATCCGTAAGGACACGGCGACCTGAACGCCGCGCGTCTACCAATTCCGCCACCTGGGCAGGCCTGAACCGCGTACAATTGCGATTCATTGCGGGTGGCGCACTGTACTCAAACGGGCCCGAGCCTGTCAATCGACCACCCAAATCCCATGGAGCAATCTGGCTTGTCAAAGCATAAGCAGTCCACATCCGGACGTCGTAAATCCTACAAACACCCGATTCCAAAGCGTGCAGCGATCCTCGATTTCCTGCGCGATGCCGGGCGGCCGCTGCAAGCGCCAGTGATCATGAAAGGCTTCGACCTGACGGGTCCGGCCATGCGTGCCCCCCTGATGGATCAGTTGCACAAGATGGTCAGGGCGGGACAGTTAATCGAGAACCGGCGAGGCGAGTATTGCCTGCTGGAAAAGCTGGAGCTGATTACGGGCACCGTTAGCGGACATCAGGACGGTTTCGGTTTCCTGGTCCGGGATGACGGCGGTGAGGATATTTATCTGTCGGCACGCGAGATGCGCGCAATATTCCACGGCGACCGGGTCGCAGTCCGGCCCGCCGGACTGGATCGCCGCGGCAGGCAGGAAGGGCAACTGGTTGAAGTGCTCGAACGCGGTGTTAGTGAAATTGCCGGTCAATTTATTCGCGAGCGTGGCATCGGCGTGGTGATCCCGGACAATCCGAAAATTGCGCATCGCATCCTGGTCGCGAAAGGCGAGGCCGGTTCGGCGAAACATGGCCAGATTGTGGTCGTGAAAATCCTGGATTTTCCAACCCACCTTGAGCAGGCAACCGGCAAGATCGTGCGCGTAATCGGCGCGCCGGGCGAAAAAGGGATCGCCACTGACATTGCGATTCATGCGCATGGCATTCCAACCGACTGGCCGCAGGCGGTACGGCAACAAGCCAAAATGCTGGGTCGCGAAGTATCCGCGGGCGCCACCAGAAATCGTGTTGATCTGCGGGACCTTAATCTGGTTACGATCGACGGCGCCGATGCGCGCGATTTCGATGATGCGGTCTTCTGTGAGCCCGCGGGCAATGGCTACCGGTTGCTGGTTGCGATTGCCGATGTGGCGCACTACGTCGAAAAAGGAACGCCGCTCGACCAGCAGGCGATCCGGCGTGGCACATCTGTTTACTTTCCGGATCGAGTGGTGCCGATGTTGCCGGAGGTCCTGTCCAACGGTCTTTGTTCACTGAAGCCCAGGGTCGACAGGCTCTGCCTGGTGTGCGAGATGCATGTCGGTGCGGAAGGCGAGGTATCGCGGTCAAAATTTTATGAAGCTGTCATGCGTTCATCTGCGCGGCTGACCTATGGCCAGGTCAACGACTTTTTGACCGGGCAATCGCAAAAGCAAATCCCAAAGTCACTGCGTGAGGACATGCAACACCTGCACGATGTCTTCAAACTTTTCGCAAAAAACCGCCGCAAGCGCGGTGCCATCGAACTCGATATTCCGCAGACGAGAATCAATGTAGATGAACATGGTGCAGTGACCGGCATCAGTGCCGTGCCGCGTAATGATGCGCATCGCCTGATCGAGGAGTGCATGATCGCAGCCAATGTGCAGGCGGCGAAGTTTTTGCGCAAGCACCGTGTCGCAGGCTTGTACCGTGTGCATGCGAAGCCGGATCCCGATCGCTTCGATGAGTTGCGCCAGTACTTGTTGGGGCTCGGCCTCAAAGTGCCACACTCCGATCACCTGCAGCCACGGCAATTGACTAAACTCATGGATCAGGTGAAGGACAGGCCTGACAGCGTCGCAATTTCGATGGCCTTACTGCGTTCGATGTCACACGCGGAATATACGCCAAAAAACATCGGGCACTTCGGACTTGCGCTGGACGCTTATGCGCATTTCACATCGCCGATTCGCCGTTATCCGGACCTGCTGGTGCATCGGGCGATTCGTCACATCCTGCACCGCGGAAAGGCCGGAAACTATGCGTATGATTACCGTGCGATGGAACAGCTCGGCAGTGTCTGTTCGGAGCACGAACGGCGCGCGGAAGACGCAACACGAGAAGTCGACGCCTGGCTCAAATGTCAGTTCATGGAGGACAAGGTCGGCGAGCAGTACGAGGGCGTTATCACGGGTGTCACAAACTTTGGCGTGTTCGTCCAATTACCCGAATTGCAGATCGATGGCCTCGTACATGTGACCAGTTTGCGGAACGATTACTATCGATTTGATGCCGGCAGCCAGTCGCTGATCGGAGATCGCAGTGGCACGCAATATCGGTTGGGCGATCAGCTGAGCGTGGTTGTCTCGCGCGTCGATCTCGAGTCGAAGCGCATTGATTTTCAACTGGCGACCAGGGCAACAGGCAAGAAGCGGAAACGATGAGCAAGGCGAAATATGTCACAGGCCTGCGTGCGGTCGAGCAACTCCTGTCACGCCCGGCGGCCGGGATCGTCAAACTTTATGCCGAGTATCGGACGGCAAACCCGCGGGTCGAGTCGATCATTGCGCAGGCGACCACGCGCGGCATCGAGATTCAGCCGGCCAATCGGGCGCGATTGCAGCAAATCAGCGGTGAGACGCGCCACCAGGGCGTCGTCGTCGAGCTGAAACGCGACTCCATCCTCGATGAGGCCGGATTGCGGACGCTGGTCGAAAACAAGTTGACTGGCGAGGAGAGCGGTCCGGTTTTGCTGCTGATCCTTGATGGCATCCAGGACCCGCACAATCTTGGCGCCTGCCTGCGCTCCGCGGATGCCGCCGGCGTCGATGCTGTCATTGTGCGCAGGCATGGTGCGGCGGGACTCGGACCAACGGTCAGCAAGGTTGCTGCCGGTGCGGCGGAGAGCCTGCCGTTTGCCTCGATCAACAATATCGGCAAAGTGCTGGGCTGGCTCGGTGATTACGGCATCACAGTCGTGGGTACCAGCGATTCCGCGGAGAAGACTGTCTACGACGTCGATTTCACCGGGTCCGTGGCCCTGGTGATGGGCGAGGAACATGGTGGCATCGGCAAGAACCTGCTTGATCGCTGTGATGAACTGGTCAGCCTGCCGATGCAGGGCACGGTCGCCAGCCTCAACGTATCGGTCGCCACGGGGATCTGCCTGTATGAAATCGTCAGGCAACGTCGCGGGTCTGTTCGCGGCTGAAGCCGCTCCCACGGGCTAAATAGCATTCGTGGGAGCGGCTTCAGCCGCGAATTTTGCTTGCCTGGAGGCCGCCGCTTGGTTAGGATGCGCCTCCCCATTTGATTGGGGAAACCTCTTGCTTCACCGGCTGCACCGGGAAGCTGTAATCCGCAAGGGCATTCTGTAGTCATATCAGGGTACCCGATGGGATTTCATCCAAAAGGGAAGACAATGAGACATTATGAAATCGTGTTTCTGGTTCATCCGGACCAGAGCGAGCAGGTACCTGCCATGGTAGAACGCTACCAGGGCATGGTCACCGGATCCGGCGGTGTCGTTCACCGCACTGAGGACTGGGGCCGGCGGCAGCTGGCACACCCGATCAACAAAGCTCACAAGGCGCACTATGTCCTGCTGAACATAGAGTGCGGTCATGCGGTGGTCAAAGAGATCACGAGCGCTTTCCGTTTTAATGACGCGGTGCTTCGCCATCTCGTGATTGGCCGCAAAGAGGCCATTACGGCGGCATCGCCGATGGCACTGGCGGTCGAAGAGGAGAAGGTCAAGGAACGCGAGTCGCAGCGACGGCGCGATGCCAAGGCTGCTGCAGAGACTGCGATGCTGGCCAGGGCCGATAGCGACGCGGCGAAAGAAGATGCAGCTCCGCAAGCATCAGATGCTGAGCCCGCAGAAAAAGCGCCGGCGGAAAAAACCAAAGAGAAGCCTGCTGCCGAGGCCGAAGAGAAGCCTGCTGCCGAGGCCGAAGAGAAGCCTGCTGCCGAGGCCGAAGAGGCTCCGGTAGCTGACACAGAAGCCGTTGCCGAAAAGACGTCCGCGACCGATGCCGGGGAACCAGCAGCAGCAAGCAGCGAAGATAAACCTGAAGCAGAGGAAGCCGGGGAACCGGCGGCCAAAGCAAAAAGCGCCTGACGGAGAATTAAATCATGAGTCGATATTCACGCAGACGTAAATACTGCCGCTTCACCGCAGAGGGAATCGAAGAGATCGATTACAAGGATCTGGGGTTACTGAAGGCTTACGTTACGGAGACTGGCAAGATCGTGCCGAGCAGGATTACCGGGACCAAGTCGCACTATCAGCGGCAGTTGTCCACGGCGGTTAAGCGAGCACGTTTCCTGGCATTGCTGCCGTACACCGACCGGCACTGATCAAAAGTCTGCCGGAGCGTTAGTCGTGCAGCCAATAGCCGCGTGGCTGGTAAGGCACCCACAGAACGCCGTCCTGGGGCTGGCGGCAACCTATATCCTGTTTCTGCCGCTCGCGGGAATTTTCAGTGGCGCAGTGATGGTGCTCCTGGTGCTGCACCACGGTGAACGCCGGGCGCTGACGCAGGCATTGCTGGCGGCAGCCATATTGGCCCTGATGGCGTTGCTGGCAGGCGGTTCGGCGCCACAGATGGCATTGGCTGCGTCGATGACCTGGATGCCGGCCTTTGTGTTGGCAGCACTGCTCGGAAAATGGCGTTCACTGACATTGGCGCTGCAGGCATCGGTCATTGTCGCATTGGTCGGGTTGTTGGGTTTTTACGTGGTCCTTACGGACCCGGCAGTATTTTGGAGTGGCTGGCTTGCCGATGAAGCCGCCACGCTGTTCAGGGAAATGGGCCTGCACGAGCAGGCCGCAACGCTGCTTGAAAATCAGGCAGCGATTGCACAACAGATGACGGTATTGTTCGTATTTACGATATGGTCGCTGTACGCATTTGGATTGTTGCTTGGCTACGCTCTTTACCAGGCGTCGCTCGGGGAAAAGGCGGTTTTTGGCCGGTTTTGCGATTTGAATTTCGGTCGCGTGCTGGCACTAATAGTGGCAGTTGCTTCGGTTGCTGCCGTGATAAGCGGAGCTACCTGGCTACGGAATTTCGCGTTCCTGGTGTTCGTGATTTTCTGGATACAGGGACTGGCAATTCTGCACTGGTTACGTGCCGAAAGGCAGTTTCCTGCAATATTGCTGGTTATCGCATATGCGCTGATTCCGCTGTTAAGCGCATTGCCGGTGATTTCGTTTGCCGTCGTTGGATACACAGATGCGTGGTTCGGTTATCGGACCCGCAGCGCCGGCCGATGAGCCGTTGTGGTCGGGACAAGTCAATAGAAAGGTCTGAAATATGAACGTCATTCTTCTGGATAATGTTGAAAACCTTGGCGGTATCGGCGACCTGGTGTCGGTCAAAGCCGGATACGGGCGCAACTACCTGTTGCCACAAGGAAAAGCGGCGCTGGCGACGAAGCAAAACATCGCTGAGTTCGAAGCGAGGCGAGCCGATCTCGAAACAGCCGCGGCCGAGGATCTGAGTGCCGCCAAAGCACGCGAAGAGCTCATACAAGGTATGGAACTGGTCATCACTGCGAATGTCGGCGCCGAGGGCAAGCTGTTCGGCTCGGTCGGTCCGATAGATATCGCAGACGCCTTTTCGAAAGTCGGTGTGGAAGCCTTGCGCAGCGAAATCCGTATGCCCGAGGGGCCGATTCATGAGGTCGGCGAGTATAAGATCGGCGTGCATTTGCACACGGAGATCAATGTTGAGGTCACCGTAAAGGTTGTCGCCGAAGAATAAGTTTTCTGTGGTACGGTAAGGGAGTACGACTAAACAGGGGCCAGACCCCATTTTGGATCGAATGGGGGTCTGCCCGCAATTTTGCCGCAGGCGAGGCGCGTCCAAGGGACACATTTATGGTTCGAGCGCTGGATGACGGGGTAGGAATCGAATCAGCCGAACACCGGCTGAAAGTACCGCCGCACTCCATAGAGGCTGAGCAATCCTTGATTGGCGGTCTGATGCTCGATAACTCGGCCTGGGACAAGGTTGCGGACCTGATTGTTGCCGACGACTTCTACCGCAAAGACCACCGCCTGATATTTTCCGCAATCAGCGAACTCGCAGAGAAAGGCAATCCTTGCGATGTCGTGACGATTTCCGAATTTCTGGAAAATCGCAATGAGCTGGAGGCTGGTGGCGGGCTCGAATACCTGGCAACGCTCGCCAATGAGACCCCCGGCGCGGCCAATGTCAGGGCCTATGCAACTATCCTTCGCGAGCGCTCGACCCTGCGCTCACTAATCAGCGCCGGCAATGAGATCAGCGGCAGCGCCTACACCACTGAAGGGCGTCCCGCATCTGATCTGGTCGATCAGGCAGAGCGCCTGGTGTTCGAAATTGCCGAGAAAGGATCTCGCGGCAAGGCTGGGTTCAAACCATTGAAGCAGATTCTTCCGGACGCTGTCGATCGCATCGATTTGCTGCATCAGTCCGGTGGCGATATCACCGGCATTCCGAGCGGCTTCAACGAGTTCGACAAACTGACGGCCGGCTTGCAACCAGGCGACCTGATTGTGGTCGCGGGACGCCCGTCGATGGGCAAGACGACGTTCGCGGTGAATATCGCAGAAAACGCAGCCATTGGCGCCAGGATTCCGACTGCTATTTTCTCAATGGAAATGCCGGCTCAGCAGCTGGCGTTTCGCATGATTTCGTCCCTCGGCCGCGTGGATCAGACGCACCTGCGGACGGGAAAATTTCCGGACGAGGACTGGTCACGCATTAACACCGCGGTGCAGCTCATGTCCGACGCGCCAATCTTCATCGATGATTCGCCGGGTCTTTCACCGACCGAGATTCGTGCCAGGTCGCGACGCCTCAAGCGCGAGAGGGGCCTTGGGCTTATCGTGGTCGACTACCTGCAATTGATGGAGGTCCACGGAAATACGGAGAATCGTGCTACCGAGATTTCCAAGATTTCGCGCTCGCTAAAGGCGCTGGCGAGGGAACTCGAGTTGCCGATCATCGCTTTGTCGCAGCTCAATCGTAGTGTCGAACAACGAACGGACAAGCGGCCGGTGATGTCTGACTTGCGGGAATCCGGCGCGATCGAGCAGGATGCCGATCTGATCATCTTCATCTATCGGGAAGAGGTCTACAATCAGGATACGCCGAGAAAAGGCATTGCCGATATCAGCATTGCGAAACAACGCAATGGTCCGATCGGTGATTTTCCGCTGACCTTCGTCGGCCGTTACACAAGATTCGAAAACTGGGTGCCGGAAGCCTACGCGGATGAGGCCTATCAGTGAGTTTCGGAGCTCGGGCGCTCATCCGGCTCGGCGCAATCAGGGACAACTTCCAAACCATTAAAGAAAGGTCGCACGGCGCGCGGATGATGGCCGTGATCAAGGCGAATGCCTACGGCCATGGATTGCTGCCGGTCGCCAGGTGCCTGGCCGGCGCCGATTGCTTTGCCGTTGCACGGCTCGGGGAAGCTGCCGATCTGAGAGAAGCCGGGATCGACACACCAATCGCGTTGCCGGGCGGCGTTTTTTCCGAGACGGATCTTGGCAAGGCTCTTGATCTGGAGTTGCAACTGGGGGTGCACACCGAATCGCAGCTTGCATGGCTGGAGCAATTCGGTCAGGCAGATGCCACGATTTGGCTGAAAATTGATACCGGGATGAACCGCCTTGGTTTTCCGCCGCATGATGCGCCAACTCTGATTGACCGCTTACAAAATTGCTCGGCAGTTGGCGATTTGCGGGTCATGACGCATCTCGCCAACGCAGACAATGTGCAAGACGACACCACGGCGTTGCAAATCGGTCAATTCAGGAAAATTGTCGATGCGTTCGATGGCCACATCAGTATTGCCAACTCAGCCGGAATCCTCGGTTGGGAAAAGGACCTGGACGTATTTGCCGAGCATCGCAGCAACGGCAGATTGTGGGTGCGGCCCGGCCTGGCCCTGTATGGTATTTCACCGTTGGCTGATCAGTGTGGTGCTGATCTGGGATTAAGACCTGCGATGCGATTCGAATCGCGGCTCATTGCCATCAAGGCGTTGGGCAAAGGCGAAACAGTTGGCTATGGGGGCACGTGGCGGTCAGGGCGAGACACTGTGCTGGGCATTGTCGCCGCCGGGTACGGCGATGGTTACTCGCGGTTCATTCCTGCAGGATCACCAGTCCTGGTTAACGATCGCCGTGTAAAGATCGCCGGGCTTGTGTCAATGGACCTGACTGCGGTTGACTTAGGTCCCGCGGCGACTGAGCAGATCGGCGACCCGGTCTTGCTGTGGGGTGACGAGTTACCGGTCGAGGAGGTCGCAAAACACGCAGGTACGATTCCCTACCAGCTGGTGTGCGGCATTACAAACAGGGAAGAATCTGTCTACGAAGACTGACTCGCGAAAAATCCCATCTTGACGCCCAATCCGCCCGCTAAACAACGATGTATCCTGTTGCCAGGCGCGGATTGATCTTCAGTGAAGCGTATCTTGTAGCGCAGTTACTAGCTCGCGAAGAAACCCATCTTCACTCCGGCCAACTGCAGCACGTCATTGTCAATCAGCTTACGCGCCTGTGCGCCAATCGGTTGACCGTTCACCAGCGGATAATCGCCTTCCTCGCCACTTTCTACGTGTACGACGTAATACCCTTCGGCCCGACGCGTAATTGCGGCAACCTGCACACCAGGGCGCCCAAGCGTCGTTAACGCTTTGGTCAGTTCCAGCTCACGTCCTGCGAATGCGCCACTTAAGACCTGTAGTTTTGCGAGTGGCAGCGCGGTTGGTGCGTTGCTTGAATCGATGCCGGCGGAGGTCGCGACATGAGCCGCCGGTTCGGGTTTGGATTCAGCGACTGTTTCAACCATAGGACTCGGTTTCGGCGTCGATTTCTGTTCCGGCATATCGACGCGGACATTGATCCTGGATTCAGCAGCTGCAGGAGCAGGCTCCGCAGATTTGGCAGCGGCGGGCCGGCGTCGGCGTCGGCGGACGCAGCCACAGCTGCTGCCTTTTCGGCTTTCGCAAGCAGAGCGGCGTCCTGCTGTCCGGCAGGAATGACCATGGTCTTTTCGAACTCATCTTGCTCGGCTGCACCGGTCTGCTGATCGGCGAAACGAAGCTGATGGTGACCAATCGTGATGACATCACCATGCTGCAAAGCGTGTTTCTTGATCAGCTTGCCGTTGACGTAGGTGCCGTTGGTGCTGTTCAGATCCTCGAGAAAAGAATCGTTCAGAATATTGATGATCAGGGAATGGTGGCCACTGACAGCGGGATTATCGATGCGCACATCGTTGTCAGGAAGGCGTCCAATCGTGTAACGCTCTTTGGACATGTTGTACTCAGCCAGGACCTGGCTGTCCAAACTCAGGATTAAACGTGCCATTTCAGTATTGCCGCTCTCAGTGCTTCAGAATAAGTCGCAAAGTATATGCCCTGATCCATGGTCATGCCTATGACCGGAACAGGCTTGTCAGCTTTGCCAGCAGGCTCTTCTTCGCTGCGAACGATTCCAGAACCTGGGTCAGCATCACCGACACGTTGTCCCGCCCTCCATGATCATTGGCGAGTTTCACAAGCTGTTGACCAACCACATCAAGGCTAGCATTAAACGTCCTGATAGTTAAGTGAATATCCTCATCTTCCACCATGTCAGGCAGGCCGTCGGAACAGAGCAGATAGATGTCGTCCGGCAGCACATCGAATTCCTGTACTTCGACCTCGACCATGGGTTCCACGCCTAATGCGCGGGTCACGTAATTTCGGTTCGTTGATCGCTGCGCTTCTTCTTCGGAATAGAAGCCGCGGTCGACCAGTTCCTGCAGTAATGAATGATCCAGCGTCAGCTGCTCGAACTGGTCGTTGCGCAGCCGGTAGGCCCGGGAATCGCCGACATGAGCGATCGATACCGTATTGTCGTAAAACATCGCGGCCACGAGGGTGGTGCCCATGCCCTCGCAATGAGTCTGACTTTGGGCTGTCTGGAAGATGAACTTGTTGGCCCTCGATATGGCAT
>JADFGH010000056.1 GCA_022567775.1 Pseudomonadota bacterium
AACATGCCAGCTAATGTCTGTCGCTCGCTAGGGCCAGCTCCTACCAACCCTCAGTGCCCTCATCGACGACAGAAATCGTCCGCCGGTGCGGGTTCTCTCCTACGGTTGACTGCGAACGCTGCGCAGCCACCTGGTCAGTGGTTCCCACTGCTCCCAGTCGGGCCATGCCAGATATTCCGGCAACTCGAAAATTCCAAGTCCGCGGGTGTATGCCCTGATGTAATTTTGGGCTTCGCGTAAGGCAGCAATGTAGGGCACTCTCGCCGATGTCAGGTACTCGTCGAGTTCTTCGAATATGAGGGTATATTCGCGAACCCGGTTTGCTACCACGCCGATCTTGGCCTCTTTGCGATCAATCTTGCCGACCGCCTTCAGTTCTTTGATAAAGCGATCCGATGCCTGCATGTCGATCGTCGAGGGCAGGACCGGAACAACGATCGTCTCGGCATGCCTGACCAGGTCCGTCAGTTCCTTGCCGTGCGATCGCGCCGGCGCATCAATGACGAGAATATCCGCACCGCGTGGCGCATGCCTCAGGCCATCCTTGTATGCCTCCAAACCTGCGATCGCCGGACGATTGGACGGGCGCCGTTCGAGCCAGTCAATGCTGGAGCGCTGCGGGTCATAGTCGGCCAGCGCGACCCCATATCCCGCGTCAGCAAAATAGGAAGCGATATTCGTCGCAAGGGTGCTTTTGCCACAGCCGCCCTTGGCGTTCATGACCATAATGTGCCGCATTGGTATTCCTTGGGAGAATATTTTTTGCTGTGATAATCAGTTTATGTAAACTACCGTCGCCGGCCGCAAAAGTCCATCGTCCCATTTTGCCGGGCGCAGTCGAACCGCGAAGTCGTGTTAAGCTGCAACGGAGCCAGGACAAACGGTCACGGATCTGCAGGAAATCGTGATACCAGGGGAAATTCAGGCCTATGAGCACGCAGCGCAATCCGGATTTTATCGAGGAAGAACTGTCAGAGAATGCAGTCCGCGACTTTCTCCAGGAGAACCCGGATTTTTTCGAACGACACAGTGCACTTCTTGGCTCGCTCCGACTGCCGCACGTCGCCGGTGGCACAGTTTCGCTGGTTGAGCGCCAGGTTTCGGTCCTGCGGCAAAGAGACCTGAAACTCGAGCGACAATTGAAGGACCTGATCGAGGTCGCGAGAGCAAATGACACGCTGGCAGTCAAGATTCACCAACTGGCGTTGCAAATGCTTGCAGCTTCGGACCTCAGCGGAACAGTCAGATGTGTCGAGGAATCGCTGCGGGCCGGATTTGGCGCCGACCAGTCAATCCTGGTGCTGTTCGGTAACCCCGAAATGTTCAAAGACATTGATGTTGGCCGGTTTTTCCTGGCCGTAGAACGAAGCGACGAGTCTCTAAAAGCTTTCGAGACGTTTCTAGAAGGTAGCGGACCACGTTGCGGTCAGGTTCGGGATGCACAACGGGACTTCCTGTTCGGCAAAGAGACTGACGAGGTTGGTTCGGCTGCGTTAATTCCCCTGGGCAACAAATCAGAAGTCGGCTTCCTTGCCATCGGCAGCGTTGATGCGAATCATTTTCATCCGGGAATGAGTATCGATTTTCTGACTCGCCTGGGCGAATTGGTAGCAGGAGCCCTAAAGCGCTACTAGCAGAACCGCATTGTGATCAACAGTGAGCGAGACTGGATCAACAAGTTTATCCGGCACCTGGAATACGAGCGCCGGCTCTCGGCGCATACCTGCAAACACTACCGGCGTGACCTGATCTCGCTGCAAGACTTCTGCGAGCAGATCGATATCGAACGGTGGCCAGAACTCGATCACGACACCGTAAGATCGTATGCGGCTTCGTCATTTCGAAAGGGCCTTTCCCCGAGGAGCATCCAGCGCCGGCTTTCCGCCGCGCGAACATTTTTCCGATACTTGCTGAGGGAGAAACATGTCAAAACGAACCCGGTAGCGTCGGTCAGCGCACCAAAATCAGGCAAGCGGCTGCCGGAGAACCTCGATGCCGACCGGATGGCGCGTCTCCTGAACTTCTCCGGCAAAGGGCCGTTAGTGGCACGCGACCGGGCGATGCTCGAGTTAATGTATTCGTCCGGGTTGCGGCTGGCGGAATTGACAGATCTCAATCTTGGCGACGTTGATATTGCCGATGCGACTGCCCGCGTGACCGGCAAGGGCAACAAGGATCGTATCCTGCCAGTGGGGCGATACGCCCTCGAGGCGCTGGCCGCCTGGCTGAAGGAACGGGTCACACTGGCCGCCAACGACGAGACCGCCCTTTTTGTCAGCAGGCAAGGAACCCGCATAAGCCCGCGCTCCGTGCAGGCCCGTGTTGATTACTGGGCAAAAAAACAGGGCATCAGCACCAAAGTCTATCCACACCTGTTCAGGCACTCTTTTGCCACTCACCTGCTGGAATCGAGCCACGACCTGCGCGCCGTCCAGGAACTCCTCGGCCACACCGATATCAGCACCACCCAGGTGTATACACACCTTGACTTCCAGCACCTGGCCCAGATATACGACAAAACCCACCCACGGGCACGAATCAAAAAAACGCCTGAATGATTAGAATGGACGGGAAATTCCGATTGTTCGGCTGTTAAATATTGTGGGAAAGCACCGTAGGAGCCTGCCCCGGCGGGCGACAAACAATGTCCGGCATGTTTTCAACTATGCCGGTTAATGTTTGTTAAGGACGAATCCGCCACGCCAGCGGAGCGAAGATCGCCCGCCGGGGCGGGCTCCTACAGTCTCTGCTCTCAAGGATCAACTAAATGGAACAATTTCGAGGGACGACAATTATCTCGGTACGTCGCGACGGCAAGGTTGCAATCGCCGGTGATGGTCAGGTCAGTATGGGCAATACCGTCGTGAAAGGTAATGCCCGCAAAGTCAGGACCCTGGCTGGCGGCCGCGTAATCGCCGGATTCGCCGGTGGCACCGCCGATGCGTTTACCCTGTTCGAGCTTTTCGAAACCAAGCTGGAGCAATACGGCAATCTAACCCGCGCCGCGATTGAGCTGGCGAAGGACTGGCGTACGGATCGGCGCTTGCGGCGACTTGAGGCACTTTTATGCGTTGCTGATGAAGAGAGTTCATTCATAATCTCCGGGAACGGTGACGTGATCGAGCCGGAACACGATTTAATGGCCATCGGCTCCGGAGGCCCGTACGCTCAGGCTGCGGCATTGGCGCTGTTTAATAACACCGATCTGGGTGCACGGGAAATTGTTGAGAAAGCACTTAATATTGCGGGCGACATCTGCGTCTTCACGAACCAGAACATCGCGATCGAAGAGCTGCCCCGCACAGATTCGTAACGGATATCACTCATGTCACAAATGACACCAAGAGAAATCGTCCAGGAGCTGGACAAACATATTGTCGGACAGGACGAGGCGAAGAGAGCGGTTGCCATCGCACTGCGGAATCGCTGGCGCCGCGTACAGGTTGATGAACCGCTCCGCAGCGAAATCACGCCGAAGAATATTCTGATGATCGGACCAACCGGCGTCGGTAAGACCGAAATTTCCAGGCGACTGGCGAAGCTGGCGAAAGCACCTTTTATTAAAGTTGAAGCGACCAAGTTTACTGAAGTCGGTTACGTCGGCCGCGAGGTAGACAGCATTATTCGCGACCTGATGGACATTGCAGTCAAAATGACCCGGGAAGAGGAAATGGCGAAAGTCAGTCACCGGGCCGAGGACGCCGCGGAAGAGCGAATCCTCGACGCCTTGCTTCCCTCGTCACCGAGAGGCGTTGGCTTTACCGCCGACGGTGAGCCGGAGCCTCAGGAAAGCGAAACGCGCCAGAAATTTCGAAAAATGCTGCGCGAAGGCAAGCTCGACGATAAGGAAATCGAGATAAACGTTCAGGCAATTCCGGTGGGTATCGAGATCATGGCGCCACCCGGCATGGAGGAAATGACAAGCCAGTTGCAGGGCATGTTCCAGAATCTGGGCGGCAGTCGCCAGAAGGCCAGAAAGCTGAAAGTCAAAGAAGCGCTGAAGCTGCTGAGTGACGAAGAAGCGGCCAAGATGATCGACGAAGAGGAGCTGAAGTCACGCGCACTCGAGGCAGTCGAGCAACAGGGCATTGTGTTTCTCGATGAACTCGACAAAGTCGCGCGGCGTTCGGAGACCGTTGGCATCGATGTATCGGGCGAGGGCGTACAGCGGGATTTGCTGCCACTGGTTGAAGGCTCGACTGTCAACACCAAGTACGGCATGGTCAAAACCGATCACATATTGTTCATCGCGTCCGGCGCGTTCAATGTATCCAAACCATCCGATCTGATTCCGGAGCTACAGGGACGGTTCCCGATAAGGGTCGAGCTGAAGTCACTGACTACCGAAGATTTCGTCCGCATTCTTACTGAGCCGGATGCATCGCTGACCTCACAATACATAGCCCTGCTTGCGACCGAGGAAGTCGGCCTGGAGTTTGTCGAGAGCGGTGTGCGCCGGCTGGCCGAGGTTGCCTACACCGTCAATGAGAACACTGAGAACATCGGTGCCCGCCGCCTGCATACCGTGATGGAGCGCCTGCTCGAAACCGTTTCCTTCGAGGCCGCCGACAAGAGCGGATCGCACGTGCAGATTAATGCCGGCTACGTTGATGACCACCTGGCCGAGCTATCAAAAGACGAGGACCTGAGCAGATATATTCTCTAGCAGCATGGCCGATATTTAATACAAGAATCAGCCCGTGGACTACACACCGATAGAAATAAGGCTGCAAAAAAAATCGCGGCAAATCGTCATTGCTTTCGATGATGGCAATCGATTTGAACTGTCATTCGAGTTCCTGCGCGTTCATTCACCATCAGCGGAGGTCAAGGGCCATGGCCCCGGACAGGAAGTCCTGCAGACCGGCAAGGAGCATGTTCAGGTCACGGCCATCGAGCCGATTGGACATTATGCGGTACGCCTGGTCTTCGACGATGGTCACGATACCGGGCTCTACACCTGGAAATATCTTTACGACCTCGGCGCAGAGCGGGACAGCAAATGGCAGGCTTATCTCGACCGCCTGAAGGCAGCAGGGTATGCTCGGCGACCCACTACGAACGGCTGACGCGATGAGCAAGGATACGACTCATTTCGGCTTTGAAACCGTGGCCGTCGAAGACAAGGCGCGGCGTGTCAAAGGTGTCTTCGATTCCGTAGCAGGCCGTTATGACCTGATGAACGACCTGATGTCAGGCGGCCTGCACAGGCTGTGGAAAAGCTTCACTATCGGGCAGGCGGCCATCCGGCGCGGTCAGGCTGTACTCGATCTTGCCGGCGGTACCGGTGATCTTGCCCGCAAATTCGCGTCACAGGTCGGCAGCAGCGGGCATGTCGTCCTTGCCGACATCAATGCCAGCATGCTGCAACAGGGCCGCAGCAAGTTGATCGATGCGGGGGTTGCCGGAAACCTTTCGATCGTTCAGGTCGACGCTGAGAGCCTGCCTTTCGCTGGTTCGAGTTTTGACTGCATTACGGTCGCTTTTGGCCTCCGAAACGTCACAGGAAAGGAAAAAGCCCTTGCTTCCATGCTGCGGGTCCTGAAGCCGGGCGGCAAATTGCTGATTCTTGAATTTTCCAAACCGTCCGCTGCGATCAAACCCGCATACGATCTGTATTCTTTCAAGATACTGCCATTTCTTGGCAAGCTCGTGGCCAACGATGAGGCAAGTTATCAATACCTGGCCGAATCGATTCGCATGCACCCTGACCAGGACGCACTGACAGACATGCTGCGCGACGCGGGGTTCGAGCGTTGCCGGTATCACAATCTGGCGGGCGGTATAGTTGCCCTGCACGTCGGATACAAGATCTGAATGAATCCGCTTGAGACACTTCTGCGGCCGCTCGCGGCATTGCTCAATCGGCAGATTCAGGCGAAAACGCCGGCGCGCGAATTGTGCGCCGCACTGCAGGACCGCGTGTTTGCGGTTCGTGTAAAAGATACTTCGCTGGCGATGTTTATCATCGTCGGGCCCGGCGAAATATTTCTTACCAGCGAGTATAGCGACGATCCCGACGTTGTCGTATCGGGATCCTTGCTGTCACTGGCCAGGCTCGCAGGCCGTGACGGCGACGCCGTGATTCGGGATGGTGCGGTTGATTTGACGGGCGATGCAGAACTTGCGGCGCAATTTCAAAATTTACTGCGCTACGGGCGTCCTGATCTCGAAGAGGAGCTGTCTGGCGCTGTCGGTGACGTTGTCGCGCACACGATCGGCGAATTTGCACGCAACGTTGGGCGCTGGGGGAAGGACGTCCGCAGCACACTGCGACAGAATGTCACTGAATACCTGCAGGAGGAAAGTCGCGCAGTGCCGAGCCGCTACGAAACAGACGGGTTTCGGAAGCAAGTCGAATTACTGCGGGACGACGTCGCCAGGTTTGAGGCGCGCGTGAAGCGCCTCGAAGCGGAGCGTGGAAACTGAGTCATGTGGCGGGCTAAAACGATAGCGAGAATGATAGGGATTCAGCGGATTCTCGTGCGGCACGGGCTGGATGACCTCATCAGGAAAACGCACTTCCTGCGGCCACTGCGGTTTTTCTTTTATTTTTTTCCGCGTAGCGGCGATCGCTCGGAGCCCCTCGGCAAACGGATCAGGCTTGCCCTGCAGGAACTCGGCCCGATCTTCGTCAAATTCGGGCAGGCAGTCTCTACGCGGCGCGATTTACTGCCCCCGGACATAGCCGACGAACTCGCAATGCTGCAGGACCGGGTACCGCCGTTTCCTGCGGAGCAGGCCATCGAGATCATGGAAAAGGCCTACGGCAAATCGGTGCATGAGGTCTTCTCGCGCTTCGATAAGGAACCCTTCGCTGCGGCGTCAATCGCGCAAGTGCATACCGCCGCGCTGCAGGATGGCACCGAGGTAATCGTCAAAGTGCTGCGGCCCGGAGTACGTCAGTTGATAGAGCGAGATCTGGACGTGCTGTATGCGATCGCCGCACTTGCAGACAAATACTGGGAGCATGGCAAACGACTACGGCCACTCGAGGTCGTCGCCGAGTACGAGAAGACCGTCATCAATGAACTGGACCTTATGCGGGAAGGCGCCAATACGGCGCAGCTGAAGCGAAATTTCGAGGGCTCGGATCTCTTGTACGTACCGGAGGTGTACTGGGATTACTGCCGGACGGAAGTTCTGGTCCAGGAGAGAATCTACGGCATCCCGATCAGTGATATGACGGCCTTGCGAAAATCCGGCGCCAACATCCAGGTTCTCGCAGAAAATGGCGTGGAGATCTTTTTCACCCAGGTTTTTCGGCACAACTTCTTTCACGCCGATATGCATCCCGGGAATATTTTCGTGCAGGTCGACGATCCGGAGAAACCCAGGTACGCGGCCGTCGATTTCGGCATTGTCGGCACGCTTAGTCCGGACGATCAACAGTACCTCGCCGGAAATTTTCTCGCGTTTTTCGATCGTGACTATCACAAGATCGCGAAGCTGCACCTGGATTCGGGGTGGGTGCCGGCGGATACCCGCATCGATGAGCTGGAATCTGCAGTGCGTTCCGTCTGCGAGCCGATATTCAACAAGCCGTTAGCGGAAATCTCGTTCGCACAGGTAATGCTGCGCCTGTTTGATACAGCGCGCCGCTTCAACATGGAAATTCAGCCGCAGCTCATCCTTTTGCAAAAAACGCTGTTCAACATCGAAGGCCTTGGCCGGGAGCTCTATCCCGAGCTCGATCTCTGGAAGACAGCACACCCGATTTTGCGACGCTGGATGGATGAGCAGGTTGGTGGACGTGCGATGCTGAGGAATCTTCGCGAGGATCTGCCGCAGATCAGGGAAGCACTCAGGGAATTACCGGGCGTCATTCGCTACCTCTCGAAGCAAATCTCGCACGGCGATCTTCAGGTGAGGGTGAATGCGCCCGAACTGAGGGAAATTCGCGATCAGCTCAAGCAGCAGCAAAAGCAACGGTATTGGCTGGCAGTGGGCGCCACCACGATTATTACGGGGACGCTGATCCTTACCTGGGGATTTCTCCCGGCACTCGCATGGACGCTGATTGCTGCCGGCGTGTTCGCGACATTCGCCGGCCGGCCGCGCCACTGAAGCGGATCGGTTGGGTGCCGGTGCATAAGCGGATGGCCGCTTTGGATACAATGCACGCATGATCCGGGCACCATCAGGCAGGCGCACGATCCGCAGTTTCGTGCGCCGGACCGGGCGCATCACGCCCGCCCAGGAGCGGGCACTCGACGCGCTCTGGCCACAATTCGGCATCGCTTTTTCAGCACATACCCTGAATCTTGACGAAGTCTTCGGCCGTTCAGCTGAACGGGTTCTCGAAATCGGTTTCGGTAACGGTGAAACCCTGGTACGCGAGGCCGGCGAAAAGCCGGAGATCGACTTTCTCGGCGTCGAGGTACACGAACCCGGTATTGGTCGTTGCCTGATCAGTGCGGAGGACGCTGGCCTGAAAAATCTCCGCGTTATCAAACACGACGCGATCGAGGTCTTGCAACACCAGGTCGGGGATGGGGCACTCGCCCGAATCAATCTTTATTTTCCCGATCCCTGGCCCAAAAAGCGGCACCACAAGCGCCGTATCGTGCAGATTTCCTTCCTGAAACTGGCCGCCAGCAAGCTCGCGCCGGACGCAACGCTGCATATTGCGACCGACTGGGAAAACTACGCGGAGCAAATTGACGAGTTAATTGCTCAGTCGTCCGAATTCACGCTGGCCGAGCGTCACCTGCATAAGGGCGGATTCGAGTCACTGGAGCGCCAAACGACCAGGTTCGAGAGACGCGGATTGCGCAAGGGACACAGCATCTGGGACTGGCTGCTGATCAGGAATTAGCAGTCTGTTGAAAAACATAGTGTTTCGCCAGAACGCCAAACGCTGACTTGCGCATTTCCCTTATTGCTCTGTAAATTGGCATATAGGAAATTCGACAATGGGGATGGAGTCACAGGAAGGATAGAAGCATGGCAATCGCATACCCGGTCATTGGGCATTGGTACCGGCGGACCAACGGGAATCTCCTCAAGATTGTCGCGGTCGACGACGAAGACGCGACGATTGAAGTACAGTTCTTCGATGGAACAATTGACGAGGTCGATTTCGACACCTGGAATAGCATGCTGCTCGAGCGCGTGGGTGCGCCGGAGGACTGGTCCGGTTCAGTTGATATGGATCCGGAAGATTTTGTCGGCGAAGACAGTGGCGAAATCCCGATGGGTTATCACGATCCTTTGAGTTTTCTCGATAGACAAGAGTAGGAGCCCGGTGGGCCGGGCTCCTACGAGACCTTACCTGAACCCCGGACAATTACCTCTCCGTCCCGTATTTCAACCTCGATCGGTCGCAGCTTCCTGCCCGGGCAGGGGCCCGCGACGCACTCGCCACTGTCTATTTCATAAATCGCGCCGTGTGATGAGCAGATAATCTGGCTGCCATCCCCGGTCAAAAAACCGTCTGGTTTCCAGTTGAGCGGATGACCGGCGTGCATGCAGAAATTCTGATAGGCATACACCTCGTCACCCTGACGAACGATGAATCCCCTGAATGGCCAGTCGCCCTCGCCGATCGTAAATTCACGGCACCCCGGGTCGTCAAGATCACTGACCAGCCCAACGACAACTTTGGTTGTCTCCATCAATCAGATCCGATGAGCGAATCGTGGCGTTTTGCCACGATAACTGCCAGAACGATGGCTGGTATCCCGAGTGCCGCTGCATAGAGGAAGAAACCCAGCCAGCCGATAGACTCCTGTACGTTGCCTGAGTAGCCTGCAGAAAACTTGCCGAGCAGCGACATGAACGAACTCAATAATGCATATTGGGTTGCGGTAAATGACAAGTTCGTTAGGCTCGACAAGTAGGCTATCAACACGGTGCCAGAGAATACCTGGGCCAGATTATCCGCACTAATCGTAACCGCGAGCAT
>JADFGH010000369.1 GCA_022567775.1 Pseudomonadota bacterium
ACCTGTCGTGGCCGCGCCGTCGAGCGGTAATTAGAGGTACCCTTTAGCCATGATCGCCCTCATACAGCGCGTATCTGTTGCCCGCGTGACAGTGGATGGCGCGGTAGCCGGCGCGATCGGGCCTGGCTTGCTCGCGTTTATTGCGGTGCAGCCGGATGATCAGCCTGCGACAGCGGCGCGGCTCGCAGAAAGGGTGCTCACCTACCGGGTGTTTTCCGATGCAGAGGGTCGCATGAACAAAAGCCTGCTGGATGAAGGGCTCGCCCTGCTGGCCGTACCACAGTTCACGCTGGCAGCTAACACCAGGAAGGGCACCAGGGCCAGTTTCACGGGTGCCGCCGCACCTGAACTCGGCCGGGAGTTATTTGACCAGTTCGTGGTCGAATGCACTAAGCGGCTGCCGGCCGTTGAAACCGGCCGGTTTGGGACCCATATGAAAGTATCATTGGAAAACGACGGTCCCGTTACGTTCTGGCTGGAGGCATGATCTCTGAACGTTTTGATTGCGTTGGCGGGGTATCATGAACATAATTCGCCCCCGCTCCCACCACAGAGCCGGAAAGAAAGCCTGACACTAAGAGGGGCTCCGCCCCAGGAGTTTTGAAGATGTTTGCCAACATCGGCCCGGTCCAACTATTGATCGTTCTTGTCATCGTGCTCGCGATTTTCGGCACCAAGCGGCTGCGCACACTCGGCTCCGATCTCGGCAGCGCCGTCAAGGGATTTCGGTCTGCAATCAATGAAGCCGAAAAGGAACCCACCGAACAGATCGGCGACCAGTCAAGTGATGCAAGTTTTGACAACACGCCGGTCGATGAGCCCAGCAAAGAAAATCACAGCTAGACCGGGATACTGCGATGTCCGGAATCGGCTTTTTTGAGCTGATCATTCTGTCCCTGATCGGCCTCATCGTATTGGGCCCGGAGCGTCTGCCGCGGGTGGCCAATCAACTCGGCAACTGGCTGGGTCAGGCGCGTCGCATGACGCGCGTCATGAAACGGCAGCTTGAAGATGAACTCAACTTTGAAAAAGACCTGAACATAAAGCCGCCGAACCGCGAACCCTCTTCACAACCAAGCCACATTCCACCACGCGACGACGATGATTTTTCGGCGGCGCATGAAGACGGCGAGGTCGGCACCGGCGTTGAGGACAACTCCCGTAAAGATGATGATGAGCTTGCCGCAACTGCCGCGGATCCAGGCAAAAAAGAGTCACCTGCAGAGGAAATAGCAGAGACCGCCGATGAGGCGGCGCCGGAAGAAGAAAAAGCCCAAAAAACCTCGTGACCGAAGAACAAAAAACCGAGAGCACCGAGGAAGATTCCCAGCCTCTTGCGGAAGGTACACTGCTATCTCACCTGGTTGAGCTGCGCAGCAGGCTACTCAAGGTTTCCGCGGCGGTCGTCGTCGTGTTTGTGGCTCTGCTGCCGTTCTCGACCCGCATATTTACGCTCGTCTCGGAGCCGCTGCGCGCCGTACTTCCGGGTGGCGCGATGATCGCCACGCAGGTTGCCTCGCCATTGCTGACACCATTCAAGTTGACATTTTTTGTGGCGCTGTTTATCGCGATGCCGATTGTGCTCTACCAGATCTGGGCCTTCGTTGCCCCTGGCCTGTACAAGAAAGAAAAACGCTTTGCGATACCGTTGCTCGCCTCCAGCATATTTCTGTTTTATCTTGGCATCGCGTTTGCCTATTTCGTCGTCTTTCCGCTGATGTTTAGATTCTTCACTGCGGTAGCACCCGAGGGTGTCGAGGTGCAGACGGATATCTCGCAGTTCCTCGATTTCATAACGACGATTGTGTTCGCCTTCGGCATCGCGTTCGAAGTGCCGGTCGCAACGGTTCTTGTTGTCTGGACCGGTCTGACCTCCCCCGCAAAACTCTCGAAAGCGCGCCCCTATGTATTCCTTGGCGCCTTCATCATGGGCATGTTCCTGACGCCGCCTGACGTCATCAGCCAGACCTTACTCGCTGTGCCGGTTTACCTGCTGTTTGAGCTCGGCATCCTGATGTCGAAGATCTTCGTGAACAGGGACGAGGAGACGGAGGAAGAACCGGCGGCTGGTGATTAATTGCTGATAAATTCCCGCCATTCGCTGTGGTCGGGTTTTGCCGTCACCAGGCTGACGATAAGCAGCGTAAGAACAGATATGATGACTGACGGAATCGCGATGTAGTCCGTGTCCATCGGGAATGAGATGCCCAGGACTTGTGGTCCTTCTGCGCTGCCCTTATATATCGAATTCATTAACGCAATGCTAATTACCGTGAGCATGCCGGATGCAATGGATGCCAACCCGCCAATGCGGGTTACGCGTTTCCAGAAAAATGCCGCCAGCAATGCCGGTGCCAGTGACGCGCCAATCATCGTGTAGGAGATCAGCGCCATCTCGAGGATGGTCTCGAACTGGCTCATCATCAGGAATGCCAGTACGCCAATGCCGATGATGGTGACGCGTTGTATGACGACGATTTGTTTCGGGTTCGCGTTTTTGAAGAAAAATGCCTGCACAATATCCCTGG
>JADFGH010000057.1 GCA_022567775.1 Pseudomonadota bacterium
GCCGCGACCATCACAGTTCCACTCGTCGCCGGCACGTTCGCCTGTGCACCCTCGATCCATTGAGAGGCTCCGAACCACACGCCGAAGACTAGGAAGACCACGCCGGCCAGGATCTCGAAATGAAAGCGACGTACGGACTCGTCAAACCCGGCAACTACCTGGCGCTCGTCAATTCATTCGGTGTCATTGAGATCGCACGTGCCGAGGGCAGCGCGGCAGATGGCCTGGGTTCGGAGCGTGGCGCACCCGTGGTGGTGATTGACCGCCAATAATAAGGACAGCTTACCTACCTCATCTGCGAGTAGTCCGTCGCCTCCAGGAAAACGCTTTCGATATTATCCACAATTGGACCGTCACGCACCGACTCCCTGTAGGCGCGCTGCCATTCCGGATCTTCCGCCCATGCCGAATCGTTCGGGCCGGATCCACCATTCTTGATTCGTTGAGCCGCGTCGATAACCTGTGCTGCCGCGTCGACAAAAACCTGCCATTCTTCATCCGTCTGCGGATCTTCAATGCCCCAAATGGTGTTCGTCGCGGGAGTAATTACCGTTAGCATCAGGTCATTGACACTGCCGGAGGGGCCGGCGTCGGGCTCAGCGGCGACTATCGCGAAGGCGCACAAGCTGAGTGCCAGCAAGGCCCAGGATTGCATTGTTTTCATTATTCGGCTCCATAATTGGCCTCGCGCAATTTAACCTGTGCGCCGGCAGAAATTCTGTAGGTGTTTTACGCAATGCGAGCCAGATTTCCTATTGGCACGATGAAGGCGGTACAATTTGCCACCAGTCGGCACGACAAACAATAAATAACGAGGGGAAATGCCGGTGTTCGAATGGCTTGAAACTACTGCACTCGCCATCTGGGTGGGTGAATCCCTGTGGGGCTACCCGATCGTGCTCGGTATGCACGCAATCGGGCTGGCGATCGTTGTTGGTATATTCATCATGCTGGACTTGCGCATGCTGCGGGTCATTCGTGGCGTGTCGTTCGATGCGTTTCTGAGCCTGTTCCGCCTGGCCTGGATCGGGCTTTTAGTGAATACAATTTCCGGCAGCGCGCTGTTCACGTCCCAGGCGACCACTTTTGTAGAAAGCGCGCCTTTCCTGATAAAGATTTCGTCTGTCATTGCCGGCGTCATCGTCGGCATAGTTATTCAGCGCCGCCTCAAATTGCGTGCTGCTGATTGGGATAACGCAGACACGAATATTGAATCATCGGCGAGGGCGCTTGCCGCATTGTCTTTAGTTTGCTGGATCGGTGCGATATTCGCCGGCCGGCTCATTGCATACCTGTAGGGTGAGGGAGATCAAATGACGGAATCACTCGTACAGGCAATCGAAGGCGGTGCGATCAATACGTGGGTACTGTCGACCTATTGGTTATGGCCGCTTCTCGAGATCATCCATTTCATTGGCTTGTCGCTGTTGCTGGGGTCTATGCTGATCGTCGACCTGAGGCTCGCCGGATACTTAAGGCAAATCGACATTATGTCCATGCATCGCCTGCTGCCCTGGGCAGCGATCGGCTTTGCGATGAACCTGGCCTCGGGTTTTCTGTTCTTCTTCGGTGATCCGGGTCGATATTCGATCAACATCGGCTTCCGGATAAAAATGGTTCTTGTCCTGATCGCCGGCCTGAACGTGCTCGTATTCGCCCTGAAGATCAATCCGCTTATCGGCAACTGGGAGCCGCATGGCGATACCCCGGGGCTTGCCAAGGCGATTGCCTGGGTATCGCTGTCTACCTGGACGGGTGTCTTGCTGCTGGGGCGCCTGATTCCTTATATCGGCACCGGTTAGTCGTCCTTTTCCGATGATTTGCTGAGCCTGGCACCTGGTTGAGTTGCCGGCGTTATCTATGCCAGACAGTAACCAACATTCCCGCTCTGCCCTGGGCAGCAAGAATTTCCGCATTTTCCTGTGCGGGAACTCGATTTCCGTGATCGGACTCTGGATTCAGCGCCTTGCGTTTGGCTGGCAGGCATGGCAGTTGAGCGAGTCGCCATTGGTGGTTGGACTGGTCGCGGGCGCCCAGTTCATACCGCTGTTTCTTCTGACGCCGTTTTTCGGGGTGATCGTGGATCGCATCAGGCGTCGCAATGGCGCCATAGTCATGCACATCATCATGATGATCATCTCGGTAATTCTCGCCGTGCTAACGCTGCTCAACGCGATCACGATCGATTGGTTACTGGGCCTGGCACTGGTTCACGGCATCGCATTCAGCGCGTATTCACCGATACGGTTGTCACTGATTCCGGATCTCGTTGCACCTTCTCAATTGCCGAGTGCGGTGGCAATCAATTCCATTATCTTCAACGCTTCCCGATTCATTGGTCCCGGCATCGCAGGTGGAATCGTAACCCTGTATGGAGTCGGCTTTGCATATGTTGTGAATGCCGTGACATATTTGCCAATTATTGTGGCGCTCTTGCTCATTAAGCCTGTCGTTGCCGCACCAGGGCCACCAAAGGAGGCAAGATATATCGATCAGTTGCTGGAAGGGCTACGCTACACCCGCGATCATCCCAGTATTCGCCAGGTAATCCTGATCGCCGGCGTGAGCACTTTTTTCGGACGCGGCATTATCGAGATTTTTCCCGCGCTGGTCGTGTTGATGTTCGACGGCGACAGTGCGTTGCTCGCTGCTTTGATGGCCGCGGCCGGCGCCGGCGCGATCGGGGCGAGCGTCATATTCTCGCTTCTCAGATCGCATCGGCATTTGCCGGCGATGGTGCTGATGGGTGCCGTCGGAGTTGGCATTTCCATGCTCTTGTTCGCCACTGTGAGCCAGGTCGCGTATGGCCTCGCAGTCACTTCACTGCTGGGATTTTTCGCCACGATGGTATCGATCGGTTCGCAGTCCGAGATGCAGATCAAGGTGGATAATGAATTGCGAGGCAGGGTCATGAGTCTCTGGACCCTGGTGATCATTGGTGGGCCGGCCATCGGCAGTATTGTCGCGGGCGCGCTTGCCAGTAACCTCGGGTCAACGTATACATTGCTGCTGTTTTCAGGTATTTCCCTGCTGCTGACGGCGCTCGTTGCGTTACGCCGTCCGGCAAGCAGGGTCACGAATGGCCGGGATTGATCCACAAACTATGTTCGCTCACAGAAGAAGCAAAACCGTGATTGCGACAGTGCTGCTGCTGGGTGGCCTGCTGGTTGCGGGCGTACTTTATGCGCATGGCGTCGAAAGGGGCGACGCGGACTTCCTCGAGCGTAACGCGGGACACGCATTGCTGGCGTTCATGTATCTCGGCGCGAAGCATATGATCACCGGCTACGATCATCTCCTGTATCTGCTCGGTGTCATATTTTTCCTGTATCGTCCAAAGGATATTGCAGTCTATGTAACGCTGTTTGCTGTTGGTCACAGCATCACGCTGTTAACGGGCGTGCTCGGTGAAATCAATGTCAATGCATACCTCGTCGATGCCCTCATTGGTTTGTCCGTTGCGTACAAGGCATTCGAAAACCTCGACGGTTTCAAGAGGGTCTTTGACCGGCAACTCAATCCCAGGATCGCCGTGTTTTCATTCGGGCTGGTGCACGGCTTTGGGCTGGCAACAAAGTTGCAGGACCTGAATTTGTCGCCGGAAGGACTCGTCGCCAACATCATCGCGTTCAATGTCGGTGTCGAAATCGGTCAGTTACTTGCGCTGATTGGGCTGCTGGTGTTAATCAACGCCTGGCGTGCGACCGGCTCGTTCGAGCGGCACGCCAACGCGTTCAACCTGTTACTGATGTTTGCCGGATTCGCGCTTGCAGCCTATCAGATTGCCGGGTATTACTTCGGTGCAGCCTAGTACTGGTAGGAGCGCATGATTTCCTGAACCTGGTCATAGTAACCATGCACTTCCAGCGTGATCGTGATCGGCTCTTCTTCGATGTTGAGCCAGTACCATCCATGATTGCCGTCAAACGGCGCAACGAGTGACCCTGAATTCTCGCCGGTCTCGCTCTCGGCATAACGAACATAATACTGGTCAGGGTAGCCTTCCGCATTCTCGCCGGGATCGGCATGGAAATCTGCGTAGACGATGCCCTTCTCGAGTTTCCAGTGATAGACGAGTGCGTCACCCTGTTTCATAATTGCCTTGTACTCGGTCTGCTCACCCACATCGAGTTCGATGATCAGCGTGTCGGAGCGGAATTTCGTTGCCTGCGTGCGTGAGTACGGATCACCCAGGATATCCGGTTCGTAGAAATCGAAATCCTCGGGGATGCCGGGCCAGGTCCCCTCAACGATCGTATTGCCGCCGCTCGATACACTGCTCTCTGCCGTTTCCGCCAGGTCGAGCAGGCCCAGCTTTGCCCCGATGCCCGTTGGATCGACGCCGTACTCAGCGGGCAATACGAACAGAACTGTTACGATGGCGGCCGCAACCAGCGCCAGTAATGCACCCTTCAGCAGGTTGCCCTGGGACGGAGTGGTCTGTGAATTCTTATTTTCTGCTTCGTTCATCAATTATTCCCGGAATTCAAACGCCGATGGAGTTGCGGATTGTACCGAATTGCCATACCGCACATCCTGTTGTCCAACAAACATCGCCCGCTGGGGCGGGCTCCTACGGATCTTCGAAAGCAATCGTAGGAGCCCGCCCCAGCGGGCGATGCGAATATCAGGATAAATTACGCGGCTGAGCGCACGCATCAATAGCGGCCGTAACCCAGGTCCCGTTCAAACACGGCGACGCCGTTCGCTATAGCGTATGCGTCCCAGTCGGCGATGAGTTCAGCCATCACTTCGGGAAAATCGGCAGCAAGGTTTGCTGTTTCTGTCGGATCTGTCCTGAGATTGAACAATTCCCAATGGCCAGTCCCGTCGGGTGGGAAAATCCTGACCGCTTTCCATTCTCCTTTGATCAACGCGCGACTGCCATAAAGTTCCCAACCGAGCGGCTCGTTGTTGTGTACGGTCTCTGATCGTCCACCCAGGTAATTGAGCAACGAGGTGCCCGACATTTGATGAACCGGCCTGCCGTTATAGGAACCGTCCGGCTGCCCGACACCAGCCAGTTCGAGAATCGTCGGCGCGATATCCCTTACAGTGACGATCGCATCTTTGATACCAGTACCGGTGCGGCCATGAGTGCTGTGAACAATCGCTGGCGTCCGCAGCCCGCCGGCAGTTGTATACGACTTGTAAAGACGAAATGGGGAAACGCTCGCCTGCGCCCAACCGAGACCCAGCCACATGTATGATCCCTGCCGTCCCAGGTTGGCCAGCCGATTGTCAAACGTTGAAGGAATCCAGTAGTCGTTGTCCATTATCTGATTGACCGCATTGCCCTCGGCGCCGTTGTCAGACAGGAAAATAATGATGGTCTCGCGATTCGAGTCCCTTTCGCGAAGCGTTTCCAGAAGACGACCAATATGGTGATCCATATTCTCGATCATCGCGGCATAGGTGCGCACGCGTTTCAATTCCACCTGTCGCTGAGCGGGTAACAGGCTGTCCCAGTCCGCAATGGCCCGGTGTGCGACCGACAATCGCGTGTGAGCAGGAATGATGCCCAGATCTTTTTGCCGGTTGAATCGCGATTCCCGTACCGCATGCCAGCCTTCCTCGTAATCATCCGCATAGCGGTCAAGCCAGTCGTCCGGAGCCTGCAATGGCCAGTGCGCCGCCGTGAAAGACAGGTAGGCCATGAATGGCTGCTCATCATCATTACTATTGATGTAGTCGATAATACGATCGGTGTAAAACTTCGAAGAGAAAAAGCCTTCCGGAAGTTTCTCGACCTTGTTTGCATTCTCGTAATATGGCACCACCGAGACAGGGCGGAAGGTGCCCGCCATATCGTCAAAATGACTGGCGCCACCGGCAGCAAGCACAAATGACTGGTCGAATCCATGATCGACGGGAAGCTGTCCGGGCCGTGTGCCAGGATCCCATTTGCCGGTCGCGTAGGTGTTATAACCGGCATCATTCAACAGGGTCGCAAATGTCACCACGCTGTCATTGAGATAGCCCTCGTAGCCCGGTCGACCACGCAATTCAGGCAGACGAAACAGACCGGCGCGATTGATGCCCGCGCCGGCCAGGTGATGATCAACCCCGGTCAACAACATCGAGCGGGAAGGCCCACAGGTCGGCGCCGCGTGGAAATTCGTCAGTCGAACACCCTCCCGCGCCAGCGCGTCCAGATTGGGAGTGCGGATTTCACCACCGAATGCGCCAATATCTGAAAAACCCAAATCATCGGCCACGATCAGGACAATATTGGGGCGCTCATCTGCAAGGCCAGCCATCGCCAGGAGAGGCAGGCAGAAAAGAGCCTGAAAACGTGCTATGACCGTCATATATAAGCTACCTTGGATTGATTGATCGTGTCCTGCAACAGGGTCCGCCGGGTCAGGCTTGTTCTTTTGCAGCGGGGTCCGATACTATCAGGCCGACAAAAATTACAAAAAGGAAGCCTGATGGCGCACACGTTCAATCTAAGCACAGAAATCAGGCAAGCAGTAGCGTGAGCGGCCTGCTGAGCCGGTTCGGCCCGGCAATGATGATGGCCGCCACCGCCGTCGGCGTTTCCCACCTCGTCTTTTCGACACAAACGGGTGCTGATTACGGTTTTTCGCTGGTCTGGCTGATTGCGCTGATTGTCATTATCAAGTACCCGGCCTTTCGTTTCGCCGTGGATTACGCCAGCGCCACCGGGCGAAGCCTGGTTACGGCTTACTCGAATATCAGCCGTGTAGCCCTGGCGTGGCTCGCGGTTGGTTTCTTCGTCGACATGTTCATAGCGACGAGCATCATATCCCTGGTAACTGCGGGATTGATTATCAGTGTTTTCAATATTCCATTCTCCGCGCCACAGGTTGCGGTCGGTCTGATGGTAATTTCGGCCGTTATTCTTATGAATGGCCAGTACGCCAAGGCGGAAAAGATCGTAAAGGTTCTCGTCCTTGTGTTTTCTGTGCTGGCCATTGCCGCGACGCTGTTCGCGTTGCCGTTGCTCGGCAGCGACGATCGCGAATTGTTTGCTACGCTGACCCCTGACCGGTCGCTCGCGATATTCGTCATTGCACTCGCGGGCTGGATGCCAATGCCGACGAACGGTTCAATTCTGTATTCCAAATGGGTATGCGAGCGGCGCAAAATCGACAGTGGCAATTTTGATTACAGCCGGGCGCTGAGCGACTTTCGTATCGGCTACGGCCTGACCCTGGTTCTTGCTTTGTGCTTTGTCGCAATGGGCACAGCGGTTCTCTTTGATACCGGCCGCCAGATGCCGGTTACTCCTGACGGCTATGCGACCGAGTTATTCGGACTATTCACGGCCGTTATCGGAACATGGTCGTATCCGATCATTGCGGCGGCTGGCATTGCCGTCATCTGGTCAACGCAGATTGCATTGATGGACGCGCTACCGCGCGTTACGGATCGTCTTGCCGGCATATTGACGGGGAGGCCTGCCGATGCGCCGAATCGCTACACCCGGTTCCTGATCGTGCAGGTTGTTGGCGTATCCATCATCCTCCTGTTCCTGATGGGTGGTTTCAGACAATTCCTTTATTTCGCAACGAGTACCGGCTTCATAGCGGGCCCGGCGGTCGTTTATTACAACTATCGTGCGGTCACCTCGAGCGATGTCAGCGCAGAGTATCGACCCGGTTCACGACTGGTGATCTGGAACTGGATCAGCGTAGTCGTGCAGATCGGATTCGCCATCGCTTTCCTCTGGATAAGTTTCAGTTAGATGTCCGAGACAAAAAATATGACCGGGGGCGAGGCAATGCTTCGTGCCGCCGTGGCGAACGGTATAGACACGATCTTCGGTTTACCCGGTGCGCAGATCTATCCACTGTTTGATGCGATTTACCGTTCACCGGATGTGAAGGCAATCATCAGCCGTCACGAGCAGGGTGCCGCCTACATGGCGTATGGCTATTCCGCCGCGACCGGCAGGCCTGGCGCGTTTGCCGTGGTACCTGGCCCCGGCATTCTGAATTCATCGGCCGCGTTGTGTACCGCGCAAGCCTGCAACAAACCCGTTCTCTGCATGACCGGGCAGATCATGTCGGAGTTTCTCGGCAAGGGACGCGGACATCTGCATGAGTTGCCGGATCAGCTTGCCACACTTGCCGGCATCGTCAAGCATGCTGATCGGATCGATGATCCGGCAAACACGTCCGCGCAAATGAACAGGGCATTTCGCCAGATGCTGAGCGGGCGCCCGGGACCGGCGTCAATCGAGATGTGCTGGGACACGATGGCAAAGTCCTGGGACGTCGTTATTGGTCCAGGCAACTTCACCATTGATCGGCCGGCCGTCAATGACGACGAAATCAGCGATGCAGCGGAGCTGATCGCCAACGCGAAAAACATCATGATCATGTGTGGCGGCGGCGCCCAACATGCGAGTGTGGAAGTACGCGAGCTTGCCGAGATGCTGGGTGCATCGGTCACTTCGTTTCGCAGTGGCCGTGGCGTCGTCAGCGAGGATAGCGACTGGGGTATCTCGTCCGCAGCCGCGCAACTACTTTGGCCGGACACAGACCTTTTGATTGGCATTGGCTCCAGGCTGGAAATGCAATACATGCGCTGGGAGTCGATGGCTCATTACATCGATCGGCCGCCGGAAGGGGGAGCGAAACTGATCCGGATCGATATCGACCCGAAGGAGATGCAGCGATTCAGACCGGACGTTGCAGTGGTCGCCGATGCAGCTGATGCAACCCGGGCACTAACTGAAAGAGCAGGGAAAACCGGATTCAAGCCCGGTGACCTGGACCGTATTGCCGAGGCCAAGGCACAGGCGCGCAAGAACATAGCGGAAATTCAGCCGCAGATGGCCTACCTCGACACGATCCGCGAAGTGCTGCCGCGCGATGGCTACTTCGTCGAAGAATTATGCCAGGTTGGTTTCACCTCCAATTTCGGTTTTGAAGTCTACGAGCCACGGACGTATGTCACCACCGGATACCAGGGAACGCTGGGCTACGGGTTCCCGACGGCGATCGGTGTCAAGGCAGCAATGCCGGACCGGGCCGTTGTTTCGATCATCGGCGATGGTGGCTTCATGTTTGGCATGCCCGAACTCGCGACTGCGGCGCAACATGACATCGGACTCATAACGATTGTTTTCAATAACCATTCTTTCGGCAATGTGCGCCGCGACCAGCAACTGAAATTCGACTCGAACCTGATTGGGGCCGACCTCGACAATCCTGATTTCGTGAAGCTCGCCGAATCATTCGGCGTTGCGGGCTATCGGGTGGAATCTCCCGATGAGCTGAAGCCTGCGCTCGCAAAGGCGATAGATGAGGACAAACCGGCGATCATCGAAGTATTGATTGAGAGAGGCTCGGAGACAAGCCCCTGGAAGTATATTCACCGCTAGTCAGCATCTGACCGTATTAATAAGTGTGAGATTTACCCTCGCCCAAAACGCCAAACCGGCCATGGGCTCGTAGTTCGCAGCACACGTAGGAGCGGCTTCCAGCCGCGATTCATTCCTGAACAGGGCAATGATCGCGGCTGGAAGCCGCTCCTACCTCAGCGGGCACGAGGTTCGAAAATCTTGGATCTCACCTCAGTCCACGACACAGTCTTAACTGCACCGGAATCGAGCTCAGCGACTCTGCGCTCGATTTCCTCCAGCCAAGCGGCTTCGACACCTTCATCATCCTGGATTTCAAGGCTCTCCAGCAACATTCCGACCAGCTCCGCACGCTCTTCATCGTTGAGGCTCATCGCTCTTTCATACAGTTCTTTAGCAGAAGCAGCCATAGGCAAATCCTAGCATTTTCACCAAATTTTCGCGTCTACAGTCGCGGCCACCAACGGTTTTCGTGCCGGCTTCGACGTTATCTACAGACCAGCACCTCGCGAAACCATGCTTGATGACTGG
>JADFGH010000370.1 GCA_022567775.1 Pseudomonadota bacterium
CTAACTTAGTCCGATCTTTTTCAGCAATCGAGATTTAAATGGCTGCGCAGGGTCAAAAGCCGCCGGACTGTTGTATTGCAGCATGAAACTCTGCTTTTTCAGTGTAAAGCAGTCCTTGCTCTCGATTCGATCCGACAGTATCTGCCTGATCAAGTGTCGGCGATCTCCGTTAGCAACGGCAGCGCAGTTAGCAGCATCTGGCAAACGTTTGTTACGCCATGCGATATTCGCTTGGCGTATGCGGTAGAATCGGCCGTCCACCAGCCACAAAACAACAAGTCCGATTCCGCAGCATGGCCACGCCCGATCGCAAAAAATCGAATTCATCCACGGTGCACAGCGTCGTCGTGACCGTGAAACTGCTGGAATTCCTGGCGACCAGCGGCCGCCCGCAACGGGTGACTGATATTGCCACCAGCCTGAAAATGACCAAGGCGAGGGTGTCCCGCCATCTGAGTACGCTGACGGACTTGGGGCTTGTGGCCCGTCTGCCCGACAACAGCGGGTACCGGCTTGGGCCCGCCCTGTTCCGGCTGTCCAGGGCGGCGCTCGATCAGTACGAGATCACCAACATTGCGTATCGGTACATGGTCGTTCTGCGTAATGAAATCGACGAATCGCTGCTGCTCGCGATTCCAGCCGGCGGCGATGCGTTGATCGTCTCAAGCATCAGCAGCAATAAAACGCTGGGTCCCAGGGTCGTTCGCGGTACGCGATGGACGATTCCAATGTCGCCGACCGCGCGCCTGATTCTTGCTTATTCGTCCGACCACATACGCGAGCGAATCCTCGCAAGGCGCAGCGAACGAAATACAGACCAGGAACTTGCGTTCGACGCGAACGACATGCGCAGCACGCTGGAAACCATTCGAAACCGGTTTTACGAATATGACGCGAACGCTCACGATGCGGGATTCGCGACAGTGACGGTGCCGATTTTTGACCACTCCGAGGAATTGCAGGCGGCGCTGACGGTCGTAATGGCCAGCCGCGGCGAAGCTGGCGCGACGAGAAGCGAGGACATTCGATATTTGCAACCATTGAGAGAAACAGGACTCGAATTAACGCGTGCGCTCGGTTCGATCGACATGGCCAACAAGATGGCAACGATGATGTAAACCAGGGAAGGTGCAAAAATAAGAGATTCAGTTCGATGGCAACAATAGTCCTGGGCATCGGGTGCGCACATGCACCGCAACTGCACACTCCCGTTGGAGAGTGGGAACTTCATGCGCAGCGCGACACCAAAGATGCTGAGCCGTTTTGGTACAAAGGCGAGCGTGTGAAATATGCCGAATTGCTGGCGCAACGGGGCGATCAAAATCTCGGCGAGCAGATGGATGTGAAGATTTGCAACGAGCGAATCGCCAAATCACATGAGGCGATCGACCGGCTCAGCGAGATTTTCGCCGATGCCCAGCCGGATATCACCATCATTTTCGGCAATGATCAGGGCGAGATGTTTCTCGATGACATCAGGCCGGTATTTTCAATAATGGGCGGCGAAAAATTCGAAAACATGCCGCGAACCGACGAACAGGCCAAGCGGTTGCCGCCCAACATACATATTGCAGATGAAGGTCATTTGCCCGACGACGAGACAAAGGTATTCCCTGGTCACCCGGTACTGGCGAGGTATCTTGTCGAGTCAGCGATGAACAATGATTTTGACATCACGTATTCACATCGCCAGTATCGCGCCGACCCGGCGCATGCCCATACAAGCGGCATGCCGCATGCCTACGGGTTCATTTACAAGCAGATATTCCGGAATAATCCCGTGCCGCACGTGCCGATTGACATCAATACTTTTTTTCCGCCGAATCAGCCAGATGCCTCACGCTGTTATGCGTTTGGCAGGATGATCGGCAAAGCCGTACGAGCGTGGGACAACGATGCGCGAGTGGCGGTCATAGCCAGCGGCGGTCTCAGCCATCCTGTCGTCGACGAGGATTTTGATCGCGATATCATTCATGCGATGGAAAGTGGTGACCTGAAATATCTGCTGAGTTACCGCGAAGGCTACTATCAGTCCGGTTCCTCGGAGATCAAGTCATGGATTGCGATGCACGGCGCCCTCCAGGATTCATACCTGAAATGTCACCTCATTGACTACCAGCCGCTCTACCGCACGCCAGCAGGCACTGGCAGCTCGGCGGCATTTATGGTCTGGCAACTGTAGGAGGCGCTGCAAAGGCGAACAAATTCGAAAATGTTCGGGGCTTCATCGCTGCCTGCACATCCCTGTGCGCAGCGATATAAGTACATCCATGTACAAAAAGCCCTTCCTGTTACTGCGCGCCAGGAAGAAACTGCAGGTGGCATTCCTCGCACGGTGGGTACATCTTTTCGTTGGAGACATCCATCAGGGTATCGAGGTCCCGTGCCCGGGCGGCTGCCTGGATTTCGATCCCGGACTCGACTAATACGTCGGCGAAGCGCTGCCATTCCGGATCTTCCGCCCATGCCGAATCGTCCGGTCCGGAACCACCATTCTTGATTCGTTGAGCCGCGTCGATAACCT
>JADFGH010000371.1 GCA_022567775.1 Pseudomonadota bacterium
GGGGATTTGCTATTAAGTAATGGGAAGCAACGGCCGGTCGGCAATCGGGACTATATTGCAGCGACGTGTAATTACGAACCAGACCCGGAACTGGGCAACCGACTCTCTAGCGGACGCGAGGTAATCCTGACGCAGGGATTTATCGCCAGCAATACCCGCAACGAAACGGTATTGCTGGGCCGTGAAGGATCCGACACTTCGGCGGCGTACCTGGCGGCTATCCTGCAGGCACGCCGGCTCGAAATCTGGACTGATGTGCCGGGGATCTTCACGACCGATCCACGGCTGGTGCCCTCGGCAAGGTTGCTGATCGAATTGCAGTACGATGAAGCCCAGGAACTTGCGTCCAGTGGCAGCAAGGTCCTGCATCCACGCTGCGTGGCACCGCTACGCAAACACGGTATTCCGCTGTTCGTACGCAGCACCGAGGCGCCGCAGATACAGGGAACGACAGTGTCTGCCGTAACGCACGAAGCGGAGCCGCAGGTCAAAGGCATTTCAACCCGTAGCGGCGTCACGCTGATCTCGATGGAAAGCACGTCGATGTGGCACGAGGTCGGTTTCCTCGCAAAAGCATTTACCTGTTTCGCCCAACATGGCATTTCAATCGATCTGGTTTCGACCTCGGAAACAAATGTCACGGTATCCATCGACGATGAAGAGGGGCTGGTGGCCGACGAAGCGCAGCAAGCGCTGATAAGCGACCTCGAGTCTTTCTGCAAGGTCAGGGTCATCGAGAATTGCGCAACGATCGGCCTGGTCGGCCGCAAGATCCGTACGTTCCTGCCAACACTGTCGCCGGCACTTTCAGTATTCGAAGAGGAACGAATTCATCTCGTCTCCCAGGCTGCCAATGATCTCAATCTGAGTTTTGTCATCGATCAGGAGCAGGCGCCGCGCCTGATAAGCAGGTTGCACGCGTCGGTCATTCGAAAAACCGGCAGCGGGACGACGCTTGGCCCGAGCTGGGAGGAGCTGTTCCGCGACGAACCGTCAATCGTCGAAGCAGCAGCACCATGGTGGCTGACGAAACGCGATGAACTCCTGAAGCTTGCCGGCAAGCAACTGAATGCCTTCGTGTATGACATCGACAGCATCAGGGCTGCAGCCGCCGGACTGCGGAGCCTGGAATCCGTCGACCGGATTCTTTATGCCGTCAAAGCGAACTTCAACCCTGACATCATCCGGGCCCTGGCGGATTCAGGTATCGATTTCGACTGTGTTTCGCCTGGCGAGGTAAAGCACCTGCAAACGGTACTTCCGGATCTGGACAAGACGCGACTCTTATATACGCCGAACTTTGCGCCGCGGGAGGAATATGCATGGGCGGTCAGCGAAGGCCTGCAGGTCACGCTCGATAATCTGTATCCCTTGCAGGCCTGGCCGGAGCTTTTCGATGAGAAAAGCTTTTTATCCGGCTCGACCCCGGGACCGGCCGTGGTCACCACGAGCATGTGCAGACGGCCGGTATTCATTCGAAATTCGGCATACCGCGATTTGAAATCGATGAACTGATACGGCTGTTGAAAAATGCGAACGCGGATGTGATCGGCATACATGCGCACAGCGGCAGCGGCATCCTCGATCCGGACAACTGGCGCTCGGTCGCGGCAGAACTGATCAAGGTCGCCGAGCGCTTTCCGAATGTCGAGGTCATCGATCTCGGTGGCGGCCTCGGGGTACCGGAGAAGACCGGCGATCCGCCATTCGATCTCGAGGCACTGGATGAAACGCTGGGGGCCATCAGGAAGGCGTATCCGCAATACCGGCTGTGGCTCGAGCCGGGCCGCTACCTGGTCGCTCAGGCTGGCGTGCTGTTAAGCCGCGTCACGCAAACCAAGGGCAAGGGCGACATGCGCTATATCGGCATCGGCACCGGCATGAATGCGCTAATCCGGCCCGCGCTGTACGGCGCCTATCACGAGATCGTCAATCTGTCCCGGGTGCATGACGCCGCGACCGAATTCGTCACGGTCGTGGGACCGATCTGCGAAACGGGCGACAAGCTGGGCAGCGATCGCCTGCTGCCGCCCTCGGAGGAGAATGACGTGATCCTGATCGCCAACGCCGGCGCCTACGGCCGCGTCATGAGTTCGAATTACAATCTCAGGGAGGTGCCGCCGGAGATCGCGATCTGATCAGAAACCAATTTAGATCACTGTTAATTCGCGGCCAGCGCTGTCGTGGATTGACGCATTTCCAGCAATCTTTCTTCAAGTTCCTCAAGGATATCCATGTAGCGCACATCCTTGCGCAGATCCGCCATTATCGGATCAATTCTTCCGAACCAGGCTTTGGTCCAGCCGGCCTCGACTGCTTCGCGAAAATACTCAATTGCGGTTTCGTTATTTCCCTCGACTGCGGCGATTTGTGCGAGAACATAAAAACTGCTCCCGGCATACCACGAATAAGGCCGACTCTTGTCCAATTCAATAAATTCCCGGGCCTTCCGCAACAATTCCTGTGCTGCCTGCGTATCCTGGTTTCGCTTATTCAAGTAGGCC
>JADFGH010000058.1 GCA_022567775.1 Pseudomonadota bacterium
CAAAGCCGGCAATCAGCTTTATGTCGGTGACGCGCGCAAACCGATCAAAATCAGTCAGCTATTGAAACTGAATGGCGCGGATCACAAGAAGATTGACGTCGGTCTGCCTGGTGACATCTGCGCAATACCGCGTGTTGACGAAGTGCATTTTGACGCCGTGTTGCACGATTCGCACGACGAAGACAACTTCCATTTGAAACACAAGCACTTGCCCCGGCCAATGTTCGGATTGGCTATCAGGCCGACTAATGATGCCGACGCGCAGAAAACATCAGACGCTTTGCATGCGATGGAAGCGGAAGACCCGTCAGTCAAAGTCGAACACATCACGATCCTGAATGAAGTCGTACTCCGCGGACTTGGTGAACAGCACCTTCGCGCCGTTTTGCAGGAGATCGAGGATCGTTACAGTTTGAAAGTGGACACCTCGCTGCCATCCATCGCCTACGTTGAGACGATTACCGCCAATGCGGAGGGCCATCACAGACACAAGAAACAAACCGGTGGCTCAGGCCAGTTTGGCGAAGTGTACCTGCGAGTGGAGCCGCTTCCTCCGGGCACCGGCTTCGAATTCACCAGCAAGGTCGTGGGCGGATCGATTCCGTCGCAGTTCATCCCGGCCATCGAGACCGGCGTTCGGCAAGTTATGCAGACCGGGGCTATTTCAGGATATCCGATGCAAGACGTCAAAGTAACGGTTTACGACGGCAAACATCACGCGGTCGATTCGAAGGAAATTGCGTTCGTCCAGGCAGGCAAGAAAGCATTCCTCGAAGCCGTTGCCAATGCCGCGCCAATTGTCATGGAACCGATTGTCGATGTAACCTTTACTGTGCCAGGTGAATCAGTCGGTGGCGTCACTGGCGATCTTGCCGGAATGCGCGGCATCGTCAGCGGCACCGACGTTGCTTCCGATAATCAAATGGCGATATCCGGCCAGGCTCCGTTGAAGGAAGTGCAGGCGTATCACTCGCGACTGAAATCCTTGACCGGCGGTGAAGGCAGTTTCACGATGGACTTTAGCCACTACGCAGAAGTGCCTCATCAGATGCAGCAGGAACTGATAAAGGAACACCGTCAACCAGCCGGCGACTAGACATCTGAAGTCAAATTGGGCGGGCTGGTTTGCGATGTTGTTTGCCGCCGGCGTTGGGATCGGCCTGATGTTTTCCGGCGTGCTCGAGCCGCTTACCCGTACCGTCAGTCTGCCGCTTAGAATTGATCCGGCTGATTTTTCAACAGTGAGAGCGACCGGCATAATTCACGGTGCCGGGCGCCGATCTTATTGATAATCACGGGATTCATTGCTGCTCCCTTGTAGCTTCCGCCAATGCCTTGATGTATGCAGGTCCGATAGAGCAGCAGCCGCCAACAATGGTTGCCCCGGCATCAATGCAGCGCTGCGATATAGCAACAAAATACTGCTTGTCGATATCCGCACGCGTCCCCAGGATCACGTCGTTGTCGAGTGTCCAGTCGCTGGGGATTCGGTTTGTCCGGTTGGGATAGCAGCCAAGCCGTTTGTCCGTTAACGGGCGCAGTTCGTGAAGCGCCACTTCGATCGCTTCCGGGAACGTACAGTTAAACATGAATCCTGCGACATCGAGATCTGAAAGCGCGTCAACCGCTGTTTTGATGGACTCGCCGCTGCGAAGGCCAGTGCCAGGAGTCTCATTCAGAGTCCATGATACGTAGACTGGTTTGCCTCCACCGTATTTAAGTGCTTGCGTGCTTGCAGTCACTGCCTCCTCAGCCGTCGACATCGTTTCGCAAAAATACAGATCAACGAAGTCGTGCAGCGCTTCCACGAGATTCTTGTATACGGGTAAGGCTTCATCGGCGGGTGGTACAAGGTCCGGTCGATAGCTCTCTGACAATGGCGGCAGCGATCCCGCGATCTGTACAGCTTCCCCCGACTCCGCCACTGCCCGTTGTGCCAGTTCGCCTCCCAGGCGGGTCAACTCAATATACCTGTATGCCATTCCTGCTTTGCCAAGGTAAGCGGGAATCGTGGAGTAAGTATTGGTAATGATGATGCGTGCGCCAGCCTCAATAAATTCTTTGTGTATATCGACAACCAGATCGGGTTTCTCGACCAAGGCCTTTGCTGACCACAGCCCCTTTGCGGCACCTTCGAGTCGCGCCGAAATTTCGTCACCCATTCCACCGTCGAGCACAGTGATAGTCATTGCATGTTCAAGAGCGACGAGCCGCGATTAATGCGTGAGTCTAACCACCGAAGAATGTCTGCCATGACCTTCTTGCGTTCCGGCTCGTTCAGAATTTCGTGGTACAGGCCATCATAAATTACGATCTGTTTGTCCCTGGAGCCGACCTTCTCGTGCAATAGCTTCGACCCGGCGACTGCCGTCAGCGTATCTTCACTGCCATGCATGATGAGTAGCGGCAGCCGAATCACGGCAGCATTTGCGATTACCCTGTCCATCGCCGCAAAGAGTTCGGTGACGAGACGCGCCGAAACCTTGCCATGAAAAACCAGCGGATCGTTTTCATAGTCGAAGACCACCTGCGGGTCCCGGCTGACGCCGGATGCGTCCAGTTGCATCACGCCGAGACGCGGAGCAACGGTCGCAATCAGTCTGTTGATCAGAAGCACAGCAGTCGAAGGTTGTTTTGGCGCCTGGATCGCCGGCCCCGTCAGGACGGCGGCGACAAATTTGTCCTGGTGTTGCAGCAGAAAATCTGCGGCAATGAGCCCACCCATGCTGTGCCCGAAAAGCACGAAGGGGATATCAGGGTGCGCCTGCCTGACAAGCGCCAGTAATTCTCCCAGCGTGTCAGTGTATTCGTGAAAATCCTGGACATGGCCAGGCTTGCCGTCGGACTTGCCATGCCCCGGGAGGTCGAGTGCAAAAGTTGCGATCCCCGCATCCGCCAGAAGACAAGCAAATTCTTCGTAGCGGCCACTGTGTTCCGCGAGTCCATGCACCAGTAACGTAACGGCGCGCGGTTCTGCAGGCGCCCAGCAACGGTAGAATATGTTTGCGCCGGAACCAGACTGAAAAAATCCGTCTCTGCTATCCACTGCTTGCATTATTCATTGGCACAGACGTGCTGTTGGCTGCAACGAACGCGGCAACCTCGTCGATCGCCTGCCTTGCTTCCGGCAAGATATGCTGGAACATCGGCCAGACATGCACCATCTCGGGCCAGACTTGCAACGTTACCGGTGAGCCCTGGTTCCGCGCCTTGTTGACGTAGCGAACCGAATCGTCGAAGAGCATTTCGCAGTCGCTGGCCAGCACCAGGGTAGGCGGCAAATTGCTCAGATCGCCGAACAAGGGTGATATCAGGGGATTCCGCGGATTCATCAAGGCCGCAATCAGCACAGCCAGAGTCTTGACCTCCACCGGCATCCTTGCGGGCGGGCCAAGGCCTGGCCCGAGTAAGGGGTCCGTCGCGATATTTTTCACCGTGCTGGGATTTGCGAGCGTCGAATCTGTCGACGGTGAAAATGCGATGACAGCATCCATGCGCCGGATATTCGCGTCCCTGGCCCATGCGGACAGCATCAGCGCCAGGTTGCCGCCTGCAGAATCGCCGGCGACAAAAATCTCGTTTGCGGCGTTCGGACCGGCCGGTCCGTTGTCGAGGATCCAGCGGTAAGCAGTCTGACAATCGGCAATCGCAGATTTTCGGCGATGCTCCGGCATCAGGCGGTAGTCGATCGCGAGCACAGCAACATTGCAGGATTTGCTGAGTGCCGAGGTAATCATGCGATGGCTCAGCGGACTGCCAATCGCAAAAGCGCCGCCATGCAGGTAGAGCAAGCGCCGATCGGGTGACGCACCTGGGGCGACCACCCACTCCCCGTCCACGCCATTGACGTCGGCCGCCTCGATGTCGACGCCAAGTTGCCCGGCTTGCATCGGCGACCCGGTAAAGCCCTCATCAAAGAGTTTACGCAGCACAGCGATCCGCCTGTGTTTGGGCTCGCCGCGGAGTTTGTCCTGCATTTCGTCTATGAGGCGCACCGCTTCGCGAATTTCCGCACTGACCTCACCGCGATCGTGATGCGGTTCATGCTGTGGTTCGTCGAAACGCGAATGATCCGGCGCGACCAGGAATACGCGGATAAGTATCCAGGCAATTACGGCAACCGCGGCCAGAGCTGCAAGAATCTCGATAATCATTGCGGACCCATGTTACGCAGTTTGGCCGGGTCCGAGTAGCCTCTTATGGCGTATCTCTTGCGACGACGAGGTCTATTGCATGATAGGCAGACAGGACTGCCCCCTCCTGCCAGCCCCGCAGGATGCTCAGGTGCTCGCCGGCAAAGAATATATTCCCATCCGGCGTCAGCAGGATGCCGGGATCCGACACTCCCCAGGCACCGAGCTGGAACGGCACCTTCGGCCACGCCACGCTGATCCCGTGGATGGCCTCGGCGCCGAATTCGGGGTGCAAAACACTCGCCTGAGTAACGGTCGTGTCGATTCTTGTCTGCAACGCCTGGTTGGCGAAGTTGTTACCCGCCGGGCCGCCGAACAGGTAGGCGCCGACTACCACGCCGTTGGCCTGGCCGAAGCCGTTATTCGGATACCAGATCTGGGTAATATCCTGCGTCGTCCAGGATATGCCGCCGTAGATATTATGCTCCTGCTCCCAGAAGCGCCGCGACTGAAATGCGATCTTTCCGGCTGCCGCGTAGGCGAAATTGTCGACCGCGTTTCGATGCGAAGCGGCGAAATTATTTGCAATACTGCGCAATACAGTCGCAGGTATCGTGCAGATGCAGTAATCCGCATTCAGGGACATGGGATTACCAATCCGGTCATAATTGATCTGGACACCACCGGCTATATTTTGAATATTCGTGACCTGCGCCTCGTAAATGATGTTCTGCACAACCTGCGCTTCGAATGCGATACCGATTCGGTCCATGCCACCGACGGGCTGCAACATTGTGGACTGCTGATCGAGGCCGTGCGCGAAATCCTGTCGATTCTGCCAGAAAGTGTCGCGGAGCAATTCCTGTAGCTGCAATGGGTTGACCAGTTCACCGCGTTGCCGGCTACCCGTGTCTTCCTGTCCCGGAAATCCGGCCCTGCTCGTGCCGGTGTAGTCGAACGAGCCGGACAGGTCGCCGAAACTCCGCAGCAGGTTCAGGATATTGGTTTTGTCGGCAGCTGAGAGCTCCTGGTCCAGCGCATTCTGATTGACTGCCAGCGCCAGCAGACGCGCGATGTTGCCACGGGTATCAGCGATCACGTGGCGTGCGATCTGTGGCTGCCCACCGAATGAGTTCGTCGAATGCAGTAATGCGGCCCGGTTGTCATTCGTGAATGTCTCCAGGGCGACGCCGAATTCGCGGCAGTAGCCGAGCAGGAATTCATGATGATGCGGAATTCTCGCCGGGCCGGGATTGAAGTACAGGTCGTTATCAAAGTCGAACATGCAAACCTGGGATGAATCCGTCTCGTTGACCACGTCACCACCGCGAATCGTGCGATTGCGGCCGCCGGCCCTGGCGGTTGCCTCAAGAATCGTGCACGCGTAACCCAGTCTCGTCATCTCGAGTGCTGTTGTCATGCCGGCGATACCACCACCAAGAATGACCACGGATTTGCCGATGCCGACGTTGGGCGGCCAGTCACCGGGACGTGGCGACTGCATGCCGGGTGGTGGCGGGGGCGGAATTGGCGCAATAGCGGGAGCGGCGGAAGATGATCCGCAGCTTGCAAGCGAGGTACCGATCCCCATCGCTGCCATCGTTCTCAACATCGCGGAACCGCCAACCGCCCTGCCGATGGCGGTCAGAAACTCACGCCGCCGCATGTCTTTCCGATCGGATGCCATGCCGTCCCCCGGTATTATCAGCTATGCCCATTTTGCCCGAGAAGGTCTTGCAAAACAGGTTCTTATATTGAAACCTCCGCTTTACCGCAGGGCTTTGGCTGAGCAAGAAATTTGACACCGGCCCGTGGACAAAATTCCCGGCCAGGCGGACCCGGTGCCCGGACCGAGCATAGGCACAGCCGTCCTTATGGTCTATTCTTGCCCATGCTGCCCGATTCCAGAATCACAGAATAACGCCGGGAGTCAGAATTGAACCGAAGTATTCCATTGCTTTTCATCGTGGCTGTCATGTTGTCCGGCTGGGCCTACTCACACGCGAAAATGACGTCAACCATCCCGGCCGACGGTGACTTCGTCGGCGCGCCCGAAATCCTGGTCCTGACCTTCGACAGCGCGGTGCAACTGACCGGTGTGGAACTCAAAACCGCAGAGGGCGATGACAGGGATCTCGGTGATTTCTCTGCTGAGAGGGCACAGAGCTTCACTATCAGTGTTCCGAATACACTGCCGCCAGGTGAGTACTACGTCGTCTGGCGATCAATCGCCGCCGATTCGCATTTTTCGACGGGCGAGTTTTTCTTTACAGTCGTCACAGAGGTCAAATAATGAAAATAATTCATATCCTTATCGTTAGCGCTCTGTTTGCAACCGGACCCTGTATCGCTGCCTGGTCACTGGACAATGACGCCTCACAGGTCAGTTTCGTATCTGTTAAAGCTGGTGATGCCGGCGAAGTCCATCGATTTACGGAAATTTCCGGCGAACTTTCGGCCGAGGGCAGTGCGTCGGTGACGATTCAACTGGCCAGCGTCGACACACTGATACCACTGCGCGACGAACGCATGCGCGAATTGCTGTTTCAGACCAACTTGTTCCCGACCGCTTCATTAAGCACCAACATAGACATGGATGCTTTAGCAGCGCTGGCGCCTGGCGACAGTATGGACATGACAGCCAATCTCACGCTCGATTTGCATGGCCAGCAGATATCGCTTGCCGCCGAAATGATCGTCGCCCGCCTTGGCGATCACAGGTTGATGGTGTCGAGCCGCAAGCCGCTCATCGTCAACGCCGCGAGCGTGGACCTTGTGAAAGGCATCGAAGCGTTGCGGGAGATCGCCAATTTGCCAAGCATCAGCAAGGCGGTGCCCGTGTCGTTCGTACTGTCGTTTGTGGAAGACTGACCAGTATGCATGTAACGGACTCCAGGTTTGTGCGGACTGCAATCATCGCCGTCACGATGATTTTTTCCATTGCTATTGCCAGGGCTGAACCGCCGGCGCCGGCCGATGTCTTCGGTTTTCAACCCGGTGATGACTACAAACTGGCCAGTTACGAGCAGATGGAATCTTATTACCGGCAGCTCGCCGCGGAAAGCGACCGCGTGCAACTGCGCGAGATCGGCGAATCCGTGCTGGGGCGAACCCTTTATTTGTTGACGATCTCCAGCGAGGAGAATCTCGCCAACCTTGAAAAGTACCGGGCCATCAGCGAACAACTGGCGCGCGCGCGTGTCGACACAGAAACCGCGGAGGCGTTGGCCAACGAGGGCAAAGCGGTCGTCTGGATCGATGGCGGCTTGCATGCCACCGAACTTGCCCACGGGCAAATGACGCCATTGCTCGCGCATCGGGTCGCGACCGAGGAGTCTGCAGAAATGCAGCAGATTCGGGACAACGTCATATTCCTGCTGATGCCGGTCATGAACCCGGATGGACTGGAAATCGTTCGCAAATGGTATGAAAGTCAGCTCGGCACGCCGTTTGAGCAAACCAACCCGCCCGAGCTGTACCACCACTATGTCGGTCACGACAACAATCGTGATTTCTTCATGAACAACATGCCGGAATCCAAAGCGGTGGCGCAGGTGATCTATAACGAGTGGTACCCGCAGATCGTATACAACCAGCACCAGAGTTCACCGGGCTATGCCCGAATCGTTATTCCGCCCTACTCCGATCCTGTCAATCCGATCATTCATCCCGGAGTGACGACCGGCCTGAACGAAATCGGCAGCGCGATGGGCAATCGATTTGCACTGGAGAACATGCCCGGCGCGATTGCGGATGTCGGGTTCTCGATGTGGTGGAACGGCGGTATGCGCACCGTTCCTTATTTCCACAACATGATCGGCATCCTGACGGAGACGGGTCATGATTCGCCATCACCACGCTTCTACGATCCGAAGGTATTTCCGAAGATGCTCGCGCTGCGCGCTAACCCGCGCGGCGTCGGCATCGTGGTCGACGAAGACTCCAGCGGCGTGCCCAATGCGCGCGTCTTGTACCCCTACCCGTGGCAGGGTGGCGAGTCGCACTTCCACGAATCGATCAATTTCATGGTGACCGGTTCAATTGCGGTCCTGCGAGCCGCAGCCGATTCCCGCCTCAAATGGTTGACCAACATTCATCGAATGGGTCAGGACGCTATTGCGGCAGGAATGGAGGGCACCCGCTACTACGTCATTCCTGCGGGACAACCACACGATGACGAGGCACGAAACCTGGTCAACCTGCTGCTTGAAGGCGGAATCGAAATCTATCGGGCAAACGAATCGTTCCGTGCCGCTGGCAATCGTTATGCCAAAGGGTCCTTTATCATCGATTCGGCACAGGCATTCCGGCCCTACATTGTCGATTTGCTCGAGAAACAGACCTACCCCGACACGCGACTGGACCCCAGCGGTGCAAGCAAGCCTCCGTATGACATCGCCGGCTGGACATTGCCGATGCAAATGGGCGTAGACGTCGAATTCATCAGCGACGAATTTGCGGTGGACTCGACTGGTGTCGACAGTTTGGTCGATGCCGAGCCAGGAGAGATTCGCGGCAACGCCGGATTTGGTTACGCGCTCAGTCATGCCAGCAATGCAAGCATCAAAGCCGTCAATTCTTTGCTGCGCGACGGTGAAAGCGTTTCCTGGTCGAATGAGGCGTTTCGTGCCGGGCGCACAACATTCGACGCCGGTACGTTCGTCATTGAGTCGACCGGAGACCAGACTGCAGCGCGAGTCGAAGCACTTGCTGCAGAACTGGGGCTTGACTTCACCGGGCTCAATTCCAGCCCGTCCGCTGATCTTTCAGCCTTGAGTTTGCCTCGCGTTGGCCTGTACAAATCCTATGTCGCATTCATGGACGAAGGCTGGACACGCTGGCTGCTCGAGGAATACGGCTTCGCTCCCGTCTCCCTGACAGATGCAGACATCCGTTCCGCGGATCTCTCCGCATACGATGCAATCGTTATCCCGCACCCGGATGGCCGTATGTTTTTCAAGAACAATGTCGACAAAATCCTAACCGGTCATGCGCCGGGTACCATGCCGGATGAATATGTTGGCGGACTTGGTCTCGAAGGCGCTTACGCGCTGCAGAAGTTTGCACAGGAAGGCGGCACCATTGTGACGCTCGGGGATGCGAGCAGCTTTGCGATCGCCCAGTTTGGTCTGCCGATACGAAATATCGTTGCAGGCGCATCATCGCAGGATTTTTCGATCCCCGGTTCCCTGCTTCGGGCAACAGTCGATACCACCGATCCACTGGGCTACGGCATGGCGGACGAGGTCGCCGTCAATTTCGTCAACGGCGCGGCCTTCGACATCCTCGGACAGGCCGGTTGTGTTGATGATCTACTGAATCAACGTCACTGCCGGGAGGTGGCACGCGGTGGCAGACCCCTGGACCCGGCACCAGCGGTGGCACGCTTCGACAGCATAGTTAACTACGCTGCAGAATCAGAAGAAGTCCTGATGAGTGGCTGGGCCGCCGGCACCGAACATATCGCAACGAAGTCCGCGATGGCGCGGGTCCCTCAGGGAGACGGAGAAATCATCGTATTCGGATTTCGGCCACAGTTTCGCGGTCAGCCAAGGGGCACCTACAAGTTGCTCTTCAATGCGCTGCATGCGGCAGCGATTACTTAAACGCCGCCGGCATTCTAG
>JADFGH010000372.1 GCA_022567775.1 Pseudomonadota bacterium
GCGAAGGCGCTGGCTGCCGGTGCGTACTCCGTCATGATCGGAAGCTTGTTCGCCGGCACCGAGGAATCGCCAGGCGAGGTCGAGCTTTACCAGGGGCGATCTTACAAGACCTATCGCGGCATGGGTTCGGTCGGTGCAATGGGCCAGACGCATGGCTCGTCAGATCGTTATTTCCAGGACGCCACCGAGGAACTGGAGAAACTCGTGCCCGAAGGTATCGAAGGCCGGGTCGCCTACAAAGGCAGCATGGTTGCGATTGTGCACCAGCTCATGGGCGGGGTGCGTGCTGCGATGGGTTACACCGGCAGTCACAATATTGATGAGATGCGCACACGACCGAAATTCGTGAAAATCACCGGCGCCGGCATGCGTGAGAGTCATGTGCACGACGTGACGATTACCAAAGAAGCGCCGAACTACAACACCAGCAATTAGCGACACAGATGTCCCAGGCACTCGATATCCCGGCAGCCGAACAAACCGACATCCACGCGCATCGCGTGCTGATTCTCGATTTCGGCGGCCAGTACACACAATTAATTGCCCGCCGGGTGCGTGAATGCGGTGTGTATTCAGAAATCCATCCCTGGGATATGGACGAGGACGCGATACGCGCCTATGCGCCCGCCGGCGTCGTACTGTCCGGTGGCCCCGAATCAGTCAACATCGACGATCCGCCGCGGGTTGCGCAGGTTGTGTTCGAGCTGGATGTTCCGGTACTTGGCATCTGCTACGGCATGCAGGCCATGGCCGCACAGCTTGGCGGCAAGGTCGAGACTTCGACTCACAGGGAATTCGGCTATGCCGAAATTACCCCTCTCGATTCGGAATTGCTGGCGGGCCTTAACGATGGCGACGCCGGCGAGCCGATGCTCAAGGTGTGGATGAGCCACGGCGACCGGGTCCAGTCCGTGCCGGATGGCTTTGTCATCACCGGCAAAAGTGCCAATTCACCGCTTGCGGCCATGGAAGACAGGTCGCGCAAATATTATGGCGTGCAGTTTCATCCGGAAGTGACCCACACGCCGCAAGGGCAAGCCATCATTGCACGCTTCGTGCGAGATATCTGTGGCTGTCCCGGTAACTGGACCGCAGGCAATATCGTCGCCGACGCAATTGCGACGGTGCGCGCAACGGTGGGCGAGGGCAAAGTGCTCCTCGGCCTGTCAGGCGGTGTCGATTCATCCGTTGTTGCCGCGTTACTGCATGATGCGATCGGTGATCAGCTGACCTGCGTATTCGTAGATCACGGACTGTTGCGCTATCACGAGGGCGATCAGGTCATGGAGACGTTCGCCAGGCATCTCGGCGTCAACGTCATTCGAGTGGATGTTGCGGAGCGTTTTTTCAGCGCACTGAAGGGCGTTAGCGATCCGGAAGAAAAGCGCAAGATCATCGGCGCGAATTTCATCGAAGTGTTTGATGAGGAAGCGCACAAGCTCGAAAGCATCGAGTGGCTGGCGCAGGGAACGATCTATCCGGACGTCATCGAATCGGCCGGCGCCAGTACCGGTAAAGCGCAGGTCATCAAATCGCACCATAACGTGGGCGGCCTGCCGGAAAAAATGCGCATGAAACTGATTGAGCCTCTGCGCGAACTCTTTAAAGACGAAGTTCGCAAGATCGGCCTCGAACTCGGATTGCCGAGGGAAATGGTGTATCGACACCCGTTCCCGGGTCCCGGACTGGCTGTACGTGTTCTTGGCGAGGTTCTGCCTGAGTACGTGGCCCTGCTGCAGCTTGCGGATGACATTTTCATCGAGGAGCTGCTCGAGAATGACCTCTACGACAAGACCAGCCAGGCATTCGCGGTATTCCTGCCGGTGCGCTCCGTGGGTGTCATGGGCGACGGCAGGAAATACGATTACGTGATTGCCCTGCGCGCGGTAGAGACCGTCGATTTCATGACGGCGCGCTGGGCGAGGCTGCCTTATGATTTTCTGGAGCACGTGTCACTGCGCATCATCAATGAGATCGATGGGATATCCCGCGTGACCTACGATATTTCCAGCAAGCCACCCGCAACCATCGAATGGGAATGAGTGACTGGTCCGAAGCGGACGAGACGTTCATGCGGGCCGCGCGAGCTGAGGCAAAAGTGGCCGCATCAGGTGGTGAGATACCGGTCGGCGCCCTGGTCGTCAAGAACGGCGAAGTTATCGGCGCCGGCATGAACCGCTCCATTCAGGACACTGACCCGACCGCACACGCCGAGATCGTCGCGATCCGCGCGGCCGCACAGGCCGGGCAAAATTACCGGCTGAACGGTACAACGATTTACGTGACCCTTGAACCCTGTGCCATGTGCATCGGAGCCATGATCCAGGCACGAATCTCGCGCCTCGTTTTCGGCGCTTACGACGAAAAAGCAGGCGCTGCGGGCAGCGTTCTCGACCTGGCGGACAATCGCCGGCTCAATCACCAGATTGAGGTCAACGGAGGTTTACAAGAAAAGAAATGTGCTGCTGTGCTTAAGAAATTCTTCGAGTCGCTGC
>JADFGH010000373.1 GCA_022567775.1 Pseudomonadota bacterium
CGCAACAATGGCGCATATTGCACAAGGGCAGTATCTATTTCCTGTGGGCAACGGTCTGGACCACTTACTGGTACGAACTCTACTACTACAACGACATTCAGCTCATCGATTACGTATTTTACTGGACCGGTTTGGCCGTTTGGGGCCTGCGCGTGTTGGCGTGGGGCAAAAAGACCGTGGCGCGGCGAGCCGCTGCCTGATCAAGCGGATCACTGACCCCCCATCAGCGGCTTCGGGAAAACAGCGGCAGTGTGCCAAGACGATTCTTGAACTCGACCTCCTGACCGTCACTGTCTCGCAGCGGCTCAGGCGGATCCATCTTTTGCGTGAGCGGCGTCACCACAAGAATCGTCAGCAAGCCGACCAGCAGTCCCAGCAGATCCCCGGGAAATTCGGGTGCGTACAGGATGGCGACGAACCAGGTCAGGAATCCCATCGCCATGGATGCCAGGGCACCGGTTCGGTTTGCCCGCTTCCACCAGACGCCGACGATGAACGGCACTGTTACACACACCAATATGACGGAGTTCGCATCCAGAATCAGGTCATAGACGACCTGTACTTCAAGCGCCACATAGACGGCAATGCTGCCGAAAACAGGTATCGAAACTCGTGTGGCAAGGAGCTGGAGTCGATCGGAGGCCTGCCGCTTGAATAATGGCAGTATGTTGATGCTGAATACACTGGCCGCTGCCAGCAATGCGCTATCGGCACTGCTCATGATGGCCGCCAGAAGCGCACCCACAAAAATAGCGATGGCCACCGGGTGCAGATGCGCGATGGCAAGTTCCGGAATCACGGTTTCCGGGTCTGTAAGGCCGGGCATCGTCACGCTGGCAATGATTCCCAGCGTTACCGGAATGAGTCCCAGTGACAAGTGTCCGAAACCCGCCAGATAAAACGAGTTCTGCGCTACCTGCTCGTTCTTCGCCGCAAAAACTCGCTGCAAGAGCGTCTGTGCGGTGACATCCGCCAAACCGAAAATCAACCAGGCCCGGACATACTTGAGCCAGACCGATGCTGAATTTTCAGCCGGAATCATGCGAAACGTGTCTTCCGGAAGATGGGGGGCGATATTGCCCCAGCCACCGACATCGATGAGCACGACCACGAGCAGCATTATCAGGCCAACGGCGATAACCACCATTTGCACGAAATCCGTCAGCGCGACTGCCCACATGCCACCGGCCACGGTATAGACAAAGACGACGACAGCGCCACCCATGATACCCATTTCCACCGGCACGCCGGTCAGCGTTTCGAAGACGAAACCGAAGGCGACCAGCAGTCCGCCCGTCCAGCCGATATTCGAGGAAATAGACCCGATCGCCGCGATGGTGGCAGCCGTTTTCCCATATCGATTTTGAAAGAAGTCGATGAACGTCAGCAGGCGCAGCCGTCGAAAAATTCGAGCAAAGAAGAAGCCCACAATGAACAGGCAAAGCGCGCCACCGAATGGATCGGCAATGACGCCGAGTAAACCGCGTTCGTAAGAAGCACCGGCACCCCCCATCATCGTACCGCCACCGAACCAGGTCGCGATGATCGTAGCGCTGCCGATCCAGATCGGCATTCTGCGCCCGGCGACGATGAAATTTGTCGTGGAGTCCGCTTTTTTCGACGCGAGAATACCGATACACAGCATGATTGCCATGTAGATGCCAACGCCAGTGAAAATAATGGTCTCGGTGCTCAACTGTAACCCCCCGGCTCTACGGCTGACCGGCTTGCGCTGCATCGCGATGCACAACCCTGCATCGTACTATGCGGCGCAGCCGCGAGCTTCCTGCCGATCAGGCAACATACAGGAATTCATGCATGTGGGGCAATGCGTTGCAGCTCGTGAAACGGACGTGGCAATCCGGGTGAAAAGTCGATAACTTGCGTTACGACAAGCTCGAATAACAACAGGCCCTGGGATGCCAACGGCTGATGAACGACTACGATGCCATCGTCATAGGCGCCGGTCATAACGGATTGACCAATGCTGCGTTTCTCGCCAAGGCCGGCCTGCGTGTGCTCGTTGTCGAACGCAATTCATACATCGGTGGTGCGACGGCCAGTCGCGAACTGCACCCGGGCTGGAAATACTCCAACAGTTCCTACGTCTGCAGCCTTTTCCGGCCCGAGATTTACAATGCCCTCGATCTCGGCCGTCACGGCTTGAAGGTCATCCCGCTGGTCAGCAGCATGACCTTCAAACAGGATGGTGACTATTTCGGCAGTTACTACCAGCCAAATGTCCGTCGCCGCGAGTTAATGCGCCATAGCCAGCGAGATGCGGATGCGGTAATTCGATTCGACGCCGATATTCTTCGCTGGTGCAGGCTCATACGCAGTTTCCTGCTCCGGACGCCACCGGATCCAGGCTCGTTTCGGCCACGCGACATTTTCGAATTCGGCTATTTGATGAAGAAGTTTTACGAGCTCAGCGAACCTCCAATTTACGAATTCATCCGTTTTTTCACGATGTCCATCGCCG
>JADFGH010000374.1 GCA_022567775.1 Pseudomonadota bacterium
AATGGTATGTAAATTTCGATAAATGCATACCGTATTTCGGTGAGACCCTGGGTTGCGCGCTTTGCCGCGCGGTATGTCCGTGGTCGCGGCCGGGCAATTCCGCAAACCTGATTCAAAAGCTGCAGAAGCGTGCGGCGAAACAGGCATCCGGCAACTAATTATGGCAACGTGGAATATGCGACGAATAATAATTATTGGTCAAAGTCGAGGCAGATAGCAGGAGAATCCATTGCATTCAAGGTCAGGTATGGCATCGAGAGTGCTTGCTACGGCATTACTAGTGCTCGTTGCAGCAACAACACTGGCGCAGGATACCGACTTGCGCTCCTATCGCCTTGGCTCGATCGCATCCTGGTCTGAGGCCGTTAGCGTTGGCGTCAAGGAGCTGGCGCTGAGTTCTCCGGCAACGCCGGATGAGATGGACGCGCTGATAGAGGACGCCGAGAAAATTGCGGCCCGCTTCGGTATCAGTGTTTATCGGGAAACCGATCTGTTGGTCACGGACCTGTTTCCGGACGACGTGGCAAAGGACAAGCATGTTCTTTTGCTGTACAGGCAGCCAACTCTGAACAAGTACCTGGCGCTAAAGCAGAAGAAAGCGGAGCTGATCGAGGCAGGCGACTACAAGGGCAAGGCAAGGGAGGATATTGCCAGGGGCTTTGGACGGTTATTAAGTTATCCGGACTCGGTCATCGATGAGAAACTCGTTTCTCGCGGTGTCAAACTGTCCGGCCGACCGACGTTCACCGGCGTCTGGAAGTCGCCGACAATTTCGCTGGATGACGAGCGCTGGCACATACAGGATGTGGCCTGCCGCAACGGCTGTTCGGAGGTTTCATACGAGTATTTTCGCGACCTGCTGGCCGATCCGGCAAACGACCACATTTCTGTCTTCGATCTGTACAACGATATGCAGGAGTTCAATCGCAACTATGTCTCGAGCCTCACGCGGCCGACGACATTGCAGTCCTGGGCGAACTACGACGCGGCCAACGATGCTGCGCTCGACTGCACACCGCAGGGCGACGGATTACAGCACCAGATCGCTGCGCCGCCGGCCATCAAATTCGAACACCTCGCTGATCGAATCCTCATTACATACGAGTACTGGAATGCAGTCCGCACGATATACCTGGACGGCCGTTCGGTGCCGGCTGACCTGGAAGCCAGCCGCCTCGGTTATTCGCTGGGCCGTTTCGATGGCGACACGCTGGTTGTCATTACCGTTGGCCTGACGCCGAGCCAGATCAGCCTGATGGGTAACAAGTTCTATCTGAGTGAAGGTGCTCAGTTCAGTGAGCGATATGAATTGAGTGAAAATGGGGAACGAATGGATATCCTGTGGAGCGTGATCGATCCGGTCAATCTTCGTGGGCCATACACGGGCCAGATGTCGTGGCTGGCGGCTCCCGGCTGGGAGCTCGACATGTGGTCGTGCGACGCGATAACCGGGGAGTACTGAGCGGGTGAATGTGATCAGAAAATTCTTATTGCTTACCGCATCCATGCTGCTGACGCCGGCAATTGTCATCGCTCACCACAACGCGGCATCTCACTACCTCCTTGATCAAAAGATTACCGTCAAAGGCGTCGTTACAGAGTTTCGCCTGATCAATCCGCATGTTCGCATCTATTTTGACGTCAAGACTGACGATGGTGAGGTACAAAAATGGCTGGGCGAGGGCAATGCATCGTCCGTCCTGAGGCGACGTGGCTGGACTGACGACCATTTGAAACCCGGGGATGTCATCACGATTTCAGGCGCTCCCGCCCGCGACGGCGGGCACAAAATAGATTGGGAATCGATTGTGCTGGAAGATGGCACGGAGCTGCGTGGCGGCAACACCAAAGCCGGCGAACTCGAGCGGCAGCTTCGCGAGCTCGACAAAAGACCCAGGCGGCCCGAAAAATAATCAGGGAATAATCGAATTCCAGTTTGCCAGCAGGTGGTCACCTGCGCGCGCAGTCAGTGCATGGATCGTAAAGGTTGGATTGACGCCGGCGCTGCCGGGAAACAGCCCGGATCCCGCAATCACGAGATTCGAAATGTCGTGGCACTGTCCGTAGGAGTTGGTCACTGACGATTGCGGATCGTCACCCATGACGGTGCCGCCGATGATGTGCATGCCCGCCTGTGGTCCGGTCCAGACTTCTGTCGCGCCGGCTGCTTCGAAAACCGACTTGCCTTCCTCGAGTGCGGCCTGCCACAGGGCCTTCGATTTTGCGTGCGTCGTATGCGTCACTTTGGCGAGTGGCGTGCCGTGAGCATCGACCTGATCACTGAGTGTTACTTTGTTTTCAGCGACCGGCAGGTCTTCTATCACGCCGGTCATGCTCGCAAAATGTTGCGCCGAATTTTTCATGAAGTCATGCAGGTCATTACCGAATAAATCGGGGCGCGTATTCGAGATGCCGAGAAGATCGTTCGGTTTGACTGCATTCGCAATCATCCATTGATAGCTGCCGAAT
>JADFGH010000375.1 GCA_022567775.1 Pseudomonadota bacterium
ACAATCTGCATGAACCGTAGCGCATCCCAGGCATCCGGCAGTACGACAGTCGCTCCTTGCAGAACCGCGGTACCGAACCATACGAAAAGGCCGGCCGTATGAAACAGAGGTGTGGAGGCAATCACGATATCGTCTTCGCCCAAGCCGAATTCCTCCGCCGCTGCTACGGCCGACGCATATCTTGCCCGGTGACTGACAAGGACAGCCTTTGGCAGCCCGGTTGTGCCGCCCGTCAGCGTAATCGCAAGTCCGTCACTTTCGTCCGGCGCCTTATCCGGCACCTCTGCGGACTTGCCGCTGACGAAATCACTGATGTAGGTAGCACCCTCGAGCTCTGCAGACGGATCGAGCAGGATCAGCATTAGCGGCCGGTCGAGCTCCGGCAAAGCAGCTCTGATCACCGCAGCAAATTGAGCTTCAAGAATCAGGACTTCTGCCTCGGTCCTGTTCAATACGTAGGCGAGCTCGCTGGCAATGCTTCGCGTCGAGCAGTGCGCCGAGATGTAGGGCGTTTTGGCAATGGCGAAATAGGCGATCGCGTATGCCGGGCGATTGGTGGACAGAATTGCCACTTTGGCGCCCTTGTCCAGCTTAAGGTCAAGCAAGGCATTGGCGAGGCGGTTTGCGCTCTCTTCAAACTCAGCATAGGTCAGGCGCTTGCCCCGACCGATAAGCGCAATGCGATCCGGTGCGCGTTGAGCCGAATTATGAAGAATGTCACCGACGAGCATTTTGTGTCCAGCGCCTGTTACGGGTGCCGACAATAACCGTGGTCATGTGGCAGGTCAAAAAATCGTGGTCTGTTCCCGATTTTTTGACCGGCGCTTGATATGCGACAGCACTTCGCATAGCTTTACGGACCCAGCATCCCACCAGGACTGCATTTATGACATTCGTCGTTACCGAGAGCTGCATCAAGTGCAAGCTGACCGACTGTGTCGAGGTGTGCCCCGTGGATTGTTTTCACGAGGGTCCGAACATGCTGGTCATCGATCCCGAGGAGTGTATCGACTGCACGCTTTGCGAGCCGGAATGCCCGGTGGAGGCAATATTCTCGGAAGACGAACTACCCGAGGAGCAGAAACAGTTCCTGAAACTCAACGTGGAGTTGTCAGAATCCTGGCCGGTGATTACCGAGATGAAAGATGCACCCGAGGACGCCGACGACTGGCGTGAGGTAAAGGACAAGTTCCAGTATCTCGAGCGCTAGAAGTTTGATTTTCCTGGCATTCTAGTCAAGGTTGATAAAATCAATGACCACTTGTGCAAGCTCGGGTCCTTTCTCCTCCTGCAGGAAATGCCCGGCATTCCTGATCGTCGTATGCGGCTGGTTCAGCGCACCCGGCACCTTTTCGCGGAACTGTTGATCCGCACCGCGGGTAATCGGGTCGCGATTGCTGAACGCGGTCAGGAACGGCTTGCGCCAGCTGCCAAAAGTCTTCCATGCATCACGGTTGGCTGCTGACGCCGGGTCGTCCGGTGTCGTGGGAACCAGCATCGGGAATGCCCGCGCCCCGGCTTTGTAAGCGCTCGATGGAAAAGGGGCGTCGTAGGCTGCCACGACCTCAGGCGGAAGTTTGGTAATCGTGCCGGACTGAATGATCCGGCCGATCGGAAACCAGGGGCTGAAACGCGCAAACGCACGCCAGATTCGAAACACCATCGGCATCTGTTGATCGCCTGTCGGCAGCCCACCATTCGCAAGTACGATCATCGCAAAACGCTGCTCATTCTCCGCGGCGAGCCGCAGACCGATCAGTGAGCCCCAGTCCTGGCAGACCAGCGTAATCTCGCTGAGATTGAGCGCCTCCAGGAATTGCCGCATCCACGTAACATGGCCGAGGTAGCTGTAATCGCTGCGTCTGCCGGGCTTATCCGATTTGCCAAAACCGATAAGGTCCGGCGCGATCGCGCGAAAACCCGCGTCCGCGATCGGCCGAATCATGTGCCGGTACAGATAGCTCCAGCTCGGCTCGCCATGCAGCATCAGTACCGGATCGGCGTCTTGCGGGCCTTCGTCGACGTAGTGCATACGCAGCCCGTCGATATCGACATAGTTGGCGGCAAAGTCGTAATCGGGCAGCTTCTCGAAGCGACTGTCTGGCGTACGCAGGATTGTCATCATTGTCCTTTAGACGAGTGTTCGACCGACGAACCAATAAACGCCGACGCCGCAGAGACCGGCAGCCAGCATCGAGGTGACTGCACGTGGCACTTTATCGCGGAGCAAGGATGCAATTGCAAGCGCGATCGCAACGAGGATCAGCTGGCCGACTTCGACGCCCAGGTTGAAGCCGAGCAATGGAATGAACAGCGATGTTCCGAGAATTCCTGTTTCCATCAGGAATCCGGCGAAGCCAAAGCCGTGCACGAGGCCGAAGCAGGTCGTGGCTACGAAAAGCAAGGTGCTTGCACGTGAGGCATCCTGCCGCTCCAGTTGCTTTGCTGCCGGAAGGGAACAACATG
>JADFGH010000376.1 GCA_022567775.1 Pseudomonadota bacterium
AACGGTCGCCGCGCGCTCGCGGAAGAAAAGCGCAATGGCTCGACCTGGCGACTGGTGAAGCTCGACATCGCCGGTAACAAGATGGCCCATAGCGCCTATATCTATGCGAAGGAGAAACGCAACAAACGTGAAATCGGCTTCATCACCTCGGCATTGTGGTCGCCTGTTTGCAAGCAAAACATTGCACTCGGTACGGTGCGTACACCGCACGGCAAGCCGGGTGACACCGTCTGGGTCGAGATCTACTACCAGCGAGAGATGCACTGGAGTCGCAAGATGGCGAAAGCAACGGTCGTCGACAAGCCATTCTGGTTCCCGCCGCGCCGTGGGGTGACGCCACCCGGCCCTTACTGATCGGGCTGCCTGCGATGCAGCACCGGCTGGACCCTCTGCTGCGGCCACGCTCCGTCGCGGTCGTCGGTGCGTCCGCGCGGGCAGATAGCATCGGCGAGTGGGCGCTCAGGAATCTCGATCTCGGTGGTTACCGCGGCAAAATCTATGCCGTGAATCCTCGTCATGAGGAATTGCAAGGTCACCGCTGTTACGCAGCGGTTAAGGATTTGCCGGAAGTTCCCGAGCTCGCCATCTTCGCGGTCGGTGATCAGCGCCTGGAGGCCGCACTCGATGAGGCCATAGCGATCGGCATACCGGCCGCCGTCATTCAGTCAGCGCTGGCCATGGATGACGATTCCGAACCACTGCTCAGGGATCGAATACAAAAGAAAGTACTGGCCGCCGGCATGCTGGTTTGCGGCGCGAATTGCATGGGTTATTACAATGTGCGTGATCATGTATGGACCTGTGGATTCGACAGCGCCCTGCACGATGCGCCGGGCAACGTTGCTTTAATCAGTCATTCCGGTTCCGGGATGTCCGGCATTATCGATTGTGAACAACGCCTGCGCATCAACGTCGCTGTTTCGGCCGGCAACGAACTCAGCGTCGCAATGGATGAATATCTCGACTTTGTCCTCGATTTGCCAGAGACACGTGTCGTTGGTTTGTTTGTTGAAACGGCGCGTAACCCGGCAGGATTTCGCGCAGCCCTTGCAAAGGCGGTGCAGCGCCGCATTCCCATCGTCGCGCTGAAAGTTGGCCGAACCGAAGCGTCTGCACGCCTAACAGTCTCGCACTCCGGCGTGCTTGCCGGCGACGATGCGACTTACGACGCATTGTTTGAGCGCTACGGCGTACAGCGGGCACGCGACCAGGACGAACTGGCGACAATGCTGATCATGTTCGCGGAAATGCACCCGGTAGGCGCAGGCGGGTTGGTTGCATTGCACGATTCCGGTGGTGAGCGACAACTGCTCGTTGATCTCGCACACGACGCGCAGGTACCGCTCACCATCTTGTCCGACGATACAATTTCCGAGCTGAAAGGAATACTGGATCCTGAACTGCCGGCAGTGAACCCGCTTGATGCGTGGAGCCGCGGTGGACCTGACGCTGCCGAAGTAATGAGTCGCGGGCTATCGCTGATGATGCAGGATCCGGGCACTGCCCTCGGCGCGGTTATTCACGATCGAGGACCCGGCGGAAAAATTTACCCGAGTTACCTGAGCTACATGAAGCGTGCACGATCGGAATCGGGGAAACCGGTCGCATTGGTGTCAGCCCGGCAGGGAACAGGGCATGACGATGCAGTTGTTGCGAGTACGCACGCCAGCTATCCGGTGCTCGATGGCGTCAGTCAGTTTCTCGAGGGAGTGCACGCATTATTCGCGTACCGGGACTTCCTGTTGCGGGATGCGCATGATCCGCAACAGCCCGACAGTGTCGTTGTGAAAAAATGGCAGGCTCGCCTTCGTGAAGGTGCAACGCTGTCGGAATCAGAGTCGTTGGCGATGTTGTCCGATTTCGGCATTGCGATCGCCGCACCGGTTGCATGCGCTGGTGAAGAAGAGCTTATCGCCGCGGCAAGCGAGATGGGTTATCCCGTGGTGCTGAAGACGGCGCAGCCCGGTTTGTTGCATAAATCCGATCAGGAGGGTGTCATTCCCGGCATTACGGATGAACAACAGCTGCAGCAAATGTATGCGTTGCTGCGTGGTCGCCTGGGTCGTGATGTGCTGGTCGCGTGGCGACGCCGCCCTGTTGGGGCAGATCATCCCCCGGGACCAGCGTATCAGGCTGGGGGGCAGGAGGCCGAAGATGGTCACGAGCAAGGACAAGGGCCTGGGACGCGTGCGCCGCAGAGGGGGCCGGAGCTAGAGGCGGCGGGTGGATAACCGATCAATTGAGGTGGTCATGTTTCAGACTTTTTGGACTCGCGATAGACTTGAAGCTTATCTTCGGCGGATTTGCGCTGACTCTCTTTCTGAAGGCGGACGAGGTCATGTAACGGTATGGTCACCCGCAACGCATCGGTTCCGGACATTGCGAAATCAAGATCAGCGGTGCCAGTGGCTGGATGAATTTTCAGGCCGATATAATCAGCCGGAGTATGTTGGATCGGCG
>JADFGH010000059.1 GCA_022567775.1 Pseudomonadota bacterium
GGCTAAACCGGGTCAAGGTTTGGCTTGATGATGATGTCGATGCGGCGGTTCCTGGCACGTCCCGATTCGGTTTCGTTGTTTGCAACCGGGTTGGTTTCGCCGTAGCCGGTCGCAATCAGGCGATAGCTCGGTATCCGCATGGCATTGATCATGTATTGTTGTACGGATTCTGCACGTTTCTGTGACAGCTGCTGATTGGCCACGTCGCCGCCGTAGGAATCCGTATGGCCTTCGATGATAATTTCGCTGCGCGGAAATACATCAATCGCCTTCTCGACCTTGGTAAGCAGGTCAAAGCTGCCCTGGCGAAGCTCGGACTTGCCGCTGTCGAATGAAAGTCCAACCAGTCGCAGGATCACGTTATTGCCCTCACGGAACACGCGCGCGTCGCTGCGGCTGAACATTTTTTCGACCCGCTCAAACTGCTCTTTGACCCTGGCCTGCGCCTCGAGGCGTTGCACCAGTGCCGCACGCTCCGCGGTAGCGCCACCCAGCCTTTGGTCAAGGGCGCGAATCTCTTCTTCCATATCGGCCATGCGCAGATTGCCGTTTTCAAATTCCTGCTGCAGGCTCTGGACTTCGTGGCGTTGATTTTCGATGTGCGTAACGAGCTCTGCTGTCAGTTCCGCATGACCCTCTGACATGACAGGCACGATGTCAGCAGCGCCTGAAATCATGTTCAGTGGTTCTTCCCATTGCAGCACGAGTTGTTCGACCGTCAGATCTTTGTCACGCACATCCCGGACTACCTCGGAAAGATAAATCGCGTGCTTGGCTTCGTAGTTGGCCTGACGTGCGAGGTTGCGTGGCCGGTCGGTGTCGTAGCGGTTTTCGTTCAGCTCTTTCTCTGCTTCGGCCAGTAACTGCTTTGCCTTGCCGAGCGTAATTGGCGCGTAACGGCCTACACGTGCGCGATCTGCATCGGTGAGCAAGCGGCGCGTCTCAGTCAGATACTGTGCCTTGATCGCGATCAGTTCAGCATCACGATAAAGACTGGTGGCTGAAATGTCTTTGCGCTTCGCACTCTTCAGATCGCCACGCTCGAGGTAGCGGATCGCCAGACCAAACTCGCGTTGTGCCTTGTCCCAGATCTCCGGTGACATATCAGGCGCTTTTGCGTTGGCTGCGTCCTGGCGACTCTTCATTACCTGCGAGAGTACGGTCTTCGCCAACCCGGCGGCGATCGTCGCGGTCCTGAAATGATCCTCGGCGCTGCCGGCCTTGTTGCGAACGTATTCGATGTTGCGGCCACGATTGAGCCCGGCGTCTGCGGCTGCGTAGTCCTTGGTGGCGGCACTGTAGCTGCGCGGTGCCAGCAGACTGGCATTAGCGGCTTCGGCCGCAGCCCGGGCTGCATCTGCTTCCTTGAAGAATGTGTCGTGCAGCTCGTCCTGAGCCACGGCGAATCCTGCGCCAAGTACGAAAAGCGCGAGCAGGGGCGATCTGACAAAACTGGGTAGGGAGGCCATTCTGTAGTTCCATTAGTTCAACAAAACAATAAGTTGCATTCGATTTAAGAGGCGTTCCGCGATATTACATATCCTTGAAGCCCAATTCTGTGGAATGCATCTCTTTATTTACAGCTGCTTATGTCGCAACGGCTGGATTTTACCCCCGATTTGGCCGCCTCGCGAGTGCGGGCGGTGGGTAACAGGGGCCAGGCGTGTGCCGTGGAGGAGCCAATATTGCCGAAACTTTGTGACCTGGATCACCATTCTGAGCACCGTTTGGCGCAGCCCGTGAATTTGTGGTGTGGCTCACAGACGCCGGCTAGCCCTGTGGGTAGTCTGAGCCCATGTCCGCAAAGTACTACACACAGTTCAGGCTCACCGACGTGGAGTACCACGGCGGCAACGAATTCAGCGGCGTGGTTGAACTCAGCCGACCGATGGATCAGAACTCTGATATCGCGGACATTGAAGCCGTACTGGCAAAGAATTTCGACCTGCGGCAGAGCACAGTAAAGCTCGTTAGCTGGTCAAGGTTGCACTGATACATTTTTCTTCTGGCGTAAGAAGTACTTTTCCCCCTGATTCGCCCGGGCTTAGTCCCGGGCTTTTTTTGCCTGGATTCTCCTCGATTCGAAGAGAAACCGTAGGAGCTCGCCGCATGTATTGTCCCCTTAATTCGTGCCAGAATGCCCCTCTTTGACTCCGTAGTTGGCGCATGACTGACAAGAGCAATCATCTACGCGGCATTCCGATCGTCCAGACCGGCAGCAAGTACCGGACCGAGCAGGGATTCTCGGCAATCAGGAACGGCGTGAAGACACGCCGCGGTGCCCCCGAAATCCAGTATGGTGACAAGCCCGGGTGGCTGCGGGCGGCGATGCCCTCAGGCGTCGGATTTTCGGGCGTGCGGCAAGCAGTGCGCGAACATCGGCTGAGCACGGTTTGCGAGGAAGCGATGTGCCCGAATATCGGCGAGTGCTGGAACAACGGCACCGCGACCATCATGGTGATGGGTTCCGTGTGCACGAGAGCCTGCCGTTTCTGTGCCGTCGATACGGGCAATCCACGCGGCTGGCTTGATCCCGAAGAGCCACTGAATACCGCGCGTGCCGTCAAGCTCATGAATCTGAACTATGTCGTCATTACCTCGGTCGATCGTGACGATCTCGATGACGGTGGCGCCGGGCACTACGCGGCCTGTGTCCGGGAAATCAACAAAATGAATCCGAACACCGCGGTTGAGGCGCTTACCCCTGACTTCAACGGCGTCATGGCGGATGTCGAAAAAGTCGTGGATTCCGGGCTGGTCGTATTTGCGCAAAACGTCGAAACCGTCAAGCGACTGACGCATCCGGTACGTGACCCGCGGGCCGGCTACCGGCAGACCATCGATGTCCTGGCGCATGCGAAACAGCATCGGCCCGATGTGCTCACCAAGACCAGTCTCATGCTCGGCCTCGGCGAACGTGACCACGAAATCATGGAAACCCTGCATGATCTTCGCGGTGCTGGCGTCGATATCGTGACGCTCGGCCAGTACCTGCGGCCAACGCCGAATCACCTCGCGATCGAGCGCTATGTCACGCCTGACGAATTTGCTGCCTACCGGCAGGAAGGGCTGGAAATAGGTTTCCTCGAAGTTGTTGCGGGACCGCTGGTACGATCCAGTTACCGCGCAGAACGTGTACTACAAAAAAACAATGTCGGCATCGCTGTCTGATAGCAGCGGCGCCGCCAATCTTCTAAAGTGATCTCATGACCGAATTTTTTGTCGAATACGGCCTGTTTCTACTCAAAGCAATTACCATCGTCGCGGCCATTGTTGTCGTTATTGGCACCGCAGCGGCGGCTGGCAAAAGGGCAAGCCATCACGAGGGTCTCGAAATCGAGAGTCTGAACAAGAAGTATCAGCTGCTTGCCGCCGCGCTGAAACAGGCAGTGATGAAAAAGGCTGACTGGAAGGCGGAAGTGAAAGCCACGAAAGAACGCGATAAGGCTGAGGCCAAGTCCGGTGAAAAGCGGCCGCGTGCATTTGTCATTGACTTCAAAGGTGACCTGAAGGCGAGTGCTGTGCCGTCCCTGCGCGAGGAAGTCAGTGCCGTGCTCGAGGTTGCGACAGCCGATGACCAGATCATCGTACGGCTGGAAAACCACGGCGGCGTGGTTCACGAACACGGATTGGCGGCATCTCAGCTGGTCCGCATACGCGACAGGGGAATACCGCTGATTGTCGCCGTGGACAAGGTGGCAGCTAGCGGCGGCTACCTGATGGCCTGTGTTGCCAACAAGATTGTGGCAGCGCCGTTCGCGATCCTGGGTTCAATCGGAGTGATTGCGCAGTTGCCGAATTTCAATCGACTGATGGATAGTCACGGTATCGACTTCGAGCAGATCACCGCCGGAAAATACAAAAGAAACGTCACCATCTTCGGCAAGAACACGGATGAAGACCGGGCCAGGCTGAAGGAAGAACTCGAGGAAGTGCATGGTCTGTTCAAAGGTGCGGTGAGCAGGTACCGGCCCGACCTGGATCTCGACAAGATCGCGACCGGCGAACACTGGTATGGCACGCGTGCCATGGAGCTGGGGCTGGTCGACGAGATCAGGACCAGCGACGAACTGCTCGCCGAACTGGCCAAGGACAGGGATCTCTACCGGGTGGCTTACAAGATCAGGCAACCACTGCAGAAACGCCTGATGGCAAACCTCGATGGCGCACTCGACAAAGTGGACAACTTTAACTGGCAGCGGCGTTTCGAATCGCGCCTGCCCAGGTAGCCCCGGGGAACCCTTAAACCGGACTCCGGTCTGATTCTTAAGACAGTGAAAATCTGCCCTGGCCCTAACGGCGATCTGCCCCTGAGTCGGCTATAATTCGCTAATGCATGTGGAGCAACCGAGATGAACTCAATTTACAAATACTTGATTTCAATGTTGTTTTTGGCTGTGCTGGGTTCAGCGTGTTCAACGACACCGACAGGTCGCGCGCAGCTGACGTTGAAATCGGAAGCCGTTCTTGCGCAGGAAGGCGCCAGGCAGATGGCAATTATCCGTGCCCAGGCGCCGCTCGTGCAGGATCGGGCCACCATCGATTTCGTCGCCTGTGTGGCCGACGCAATCGTCGGTTCGCTGGACGGCAAGGCCGCGGAGATGTACTGGGAGCTGGCGATCGTTAATCAGCCGGATATCAATGCGTTCGTAATGCCCGGCGGCAAGATTGTGGTCAAAGCCGGCATTCTGAGCGTTACGGAAAATCAGCACCAGTTGGCGGCGGTCATTGGCCACGAGGTTGCCCACGTCACTGCACACCACGCGAACGAACGCGCATCGAGAGGCGAGCTGACCAATTACGGCGTCGAAGTGCTTGCCTATATCCTGGGCGGCGGCTACTACAACCAGACGCAGGGCGCCTATAGTGCGCTAGCGACCGCAAGCACACTGGGGCTCTCCAACCCGTTCAGCCGCATGCAGGAAACCGAGGCAGATGTCATCGGCCTGGAGTACATGGCGCGGGCCGGATTCGACCCGCGTGAGAGCGTCGAGCTGTGGAAGAACATGAACAAAAAGGCCGAGACGAAGATTCCCGAGTTCATGTCAACGCACCCGTCCGGCGATACGCGAATCGAGTCACTGATCGCCCAGTATCCGAAGGTGCTTGCGTTGTATAACGAAGCCAAGGCGGCGGGACGCGAGCCGAACTGCTCACTGTAACCCCCGCATAAAGCCGATATCAGCTTCAAGGATCATTTTTCCGGCCACGCCGGCAGCTATGCTGCGCACCGGCCCGGCTATCCTGAATCGCTGTTTGCCTTTCTGGCAACACTTTGTAAGGATCATGAGCTCGCGTGGGACTGCGCCACCGGCAACGGCCAGGCCGCGCGCTCCCTTACCCCGTTCTTCGAGAACGTCCTGGCAACGGACGCGAGCGACCAGCAGATCGCCTCGGCGGAGCCACACCCAAAGATAGAATTTCGCGTTGCGCCCGCGGAAGCCTCCGGCATCGATGCCGGCTCGGTTGACCTGATTATCGTTGCACAGGCCTTGCATTGGTTCGACATCGAGCGTTTCTTCGAAGAGGCATGCCGCGTATTGCGGCCAGGCGGCGTCCTGGCCGTCTGGGCCTATGAACGATGCGTTGTAAGTCCTGAGTGCACCGAAGTTATCGAGAAAATCTTTGCCGAGGTCGAATCCTGCTGGCCACCGGAGAGAGACATTGTCGAGGGCCATTATCATGACATCACGATGCCGATGCCGGAGATTCCTGTCGAACCATTCGAGATGCAGCTCGAATGGACCGTGGATGAAATGCTCGGCTATATGCGGACCTGGTCGGCCACGCAGCGCTATATGCAGGCAAATGGCAGCGATCCGGTCGCGCTTTATGAGCAGGAACTTCAGCAAAGATGGGGCGATAAAAAGCGTGACCTGCGCTGGCCATTGACGCTGAAAATTTGCCAAAAAGCGACATAGAGACTGCCGCGGATTTCTGCGAACATTCGTCACTATGGGCAGCACCGTGAATGACAAATCCTCAATAACGTCAATTGCAGCGACATTTGCCACGATTGTTGCGCTTGGCGGGTGTACGGCCATTCAGGATTTCCTGGCGCCATTGGGTCCTGGCCAGCAAAAAGAGCAGTTGGAGCCCGTCGCTGAACAGCAACGACTGGAGCCCATCAACCGCAATTTCTTCATGCTCGATTCACCGGACCAGTCGGTGATCGGCGAACCGCAAATCGTCTACACGAAAGAAGAGAACACATTCTCGGACCTGGCGCGCGAGTACGGGCTCGGCTATGACGAAATCGTCGCCGCAAATCCGGGCATCGATCCGTGGCTGCCTGGCGATGAAACTCCGGTGCTATTGCCAACTCAGTACGTGCTGCCGGATGTGCCGCGACGCGGGCTGATTCTGAACATCGCGTCGAAGCGCCTCTTTTACTTCCCGGAAGTTGCCGCAGGCGATCCGGTCCACGTACTGACGTATCCGATCGGTATCGGTCGCGTTGGCTGGGAAACGCCGTTGGGTGAGACCAAAGTTGTCTCAAAAGCACGCGACCCGGTGTGGTATGTGCCGGCTTCGGTGCGCCGCGAAAACGCCGAATTGGGATACCCGCTGCCGGCGGTCGTGCCGCCGGGTCCGGATAATCCGCTCGGCCATTTCGTACTGAAACTGGACATGCCCGGCTACCTGATTCACGGCACCAACCAGCCTTACGGTGTCGGCATGCGGGTCAGTCACGGCTGCATCCGGCTCTATCCGGAAAATATCGAGCCGCTTTACAACATGGTCGGCATCGGTGAGCCAGTGATGATCATTAACGAACCGTATCTCGCCGGCTGGCGTGATGGCGAACTGTACTTCGAGAGTCACGCACCGCTCGAGGATGACGAGATCACTCCCGAAGAGCGCATGCAGGAAATTTTTGATCGCACTCGCGCTACCTCGGGCGCATTCATCGAGCAGGCAGAACAGGATCACGCTCATGCAATCGCGGGTAATGCACGCGGTGTGCCCGTACGGGTGCTGATGGCCGATGCCGGTGAAGTCATGCATCGTGCGCGGGTCGTTCGCAATACGGTGGAACCGGATCCGAACATGCCGACCATCGAGGAAGTGCGTGCACTTCTCGACGAAGCACTCGAATCAGAAGAGTCTTTGGCGTTAATCGCAATCGATGAATGAATGGCTAGCCCACCATGCTCGGGGAAACCGATCGCAAGACGCGGGAATCGGAGCCAGCGGAGGGCGAATCTGCGCGTCGTGCAGGGGGAAATGACAAACCGTAACAACAGAAGCCGGACAAAGATTCCGACTGAAACAGACTCAGGAAAAATACCGCAGAAATTCTTCCGGTAACGCTTTCGCATCCAGCGCCCGATGGGTGGGCACAGTCACCGGCATCGCGTAGTAGGTATTCCAGAAAAGAATATTCTGCGCCTCAGCGCCTGGTGTTTTCAAATCAGCGAGCAACGCCGCCATCGCCTTGCCCGTGTACGTTGATTCCAGCGTGATTTCGAGCTGCTCTCTTGCAAATGCGATTGCATCTTCCGCTTCCGGCGTTGACTGTGCATAGCCCCCACCGAAAAAACTGTTGCGCAGCCTGATATTTGTACGGCTTGCGAGGTCAGCCGGCACTGACTCGTCGAGCCGGCGCATCATCGACACCGTCTTTTCAGTCAGTTTTGTCATGAGATGGTCATTGGTAATCTCGGTCGCAGAGGCTCTCACGGCATGCACTTCGGTGTCGAGCTCTGCGATCGCGAGGCCCAGTGCAATACCGATCGCTGTCCCCATGGTTCCGGTTGCGACATAGATCCTGTCCGGTTTCGAAATCTCGCCCGCCGCAATCTGCTCAACCAGCTCGAGACCCGCGGCCACGAAGCCGACGGTGCCGCGCCACGATGAGCCACCCATCGGAATAACCCACGCTTTCCTGCCCCAAAGATTATCCCGCAGCGTCTGCACGCGCTGGTGATACGACCCACCGTATCGAACCAGCTCCGTTCCGTTCTGTATGTGCCGGTTCAGCGTTGCTGGTATTTGCGCAGTCCTGGCCTGGTGCATCAGGAAACAGGTGCATTCGAAGCCAGACTGGCGGGCATACAATGCGGTCGCCAGCGCGGAATTCGAACCGACAGCACCGAAGGTCGCGAGGCGCCGGCAATGCTTGTCGCGGGCGCGGGCAAATATGTATTCCAGCTTCCGGACCTTGTTGCCGCCATAGATGATGCCGGTCAGGTCATCACACTTCACTGACAGGCTGCGGTTCCCGGAATCGAGTTGCACGTCGACCACCCGAACTGGCGTCGGCAGGGTAGCAAGGCGCATTCTTGGCAATTGGGCGCCAAGTGTCGGAAATCTTGCCAGCAGGTAATCGTTATTCGACATGGGAATTAGTTACCGGTAATGCGCAACAACATTAGCATCTAAAGCGCCCAGTAATTAGAATGCCCCCACGAATATCTGACTCACAATCGCGGAGACAGGATTGTCAGATGATCTAGACCGGGGCATTACGGTCACTGAGATATCGCCGATGGATCGCCCCATCGACGTGCCACCTGATTCCACGGCTGCTTTTGTAGGCCGTGCCCTCCGAGGCCCCCTCAATACTCCTGTACTGATTGAGAGCATTACAGCGTTTCGGCGCCGCTTCGGTGGCACCTGGCAGCGCAGCAGTCTTGGGCCCGCCGTGCAACAGTTCTTTGAACATGGCGGCAGAAAACTGTATGTCGTGCGCGTTGCCAACAGCGCACGCGGCGCAATGATCTGCATGCCTGCTATCGGCGGTGTGCTGGTCTTGCATGCATTGGAGCCAGGTTCGACGGAAAGCATTCGCGCCGCGATCGACTTCGACGGCATAGATATCCACGAACAGCGTTTCAATCTGACGATTCAACGAGTCGCACCGGACACCGGCCTGGTCGCGGACCAGGAAATCTACCGGCAGCTATGCTGCCAGGAAGGGGAGAGCGGTTTTATCGGCGATGAGTTGCTGTCTTCCTCGCTGATTCGTGCACAGATGCCGATACCGGCAGGACGCCCCGCGAAAACGGATGAGAACTACGTCGAACATGCGCAACGCGGCACGGATGGCTTATCGTTGACAGACTATGACCTCGTGGGTTGTGCCTCCCGCAGCACCGGCATATTCGCGTTGAACGAGATCGACCACTTCGATCTGCTGTACATACCGCCACCTGCCCGCGATCACGACCTGGGCCCTGCCGCGATTCTTGCCGCAGAACTTTATTGCCGCAAACGGGGCGCGATGCTCATCATGGACCCGCCACGTGCATGGAGAAGTGCGCGCAAAGTCATTGAAGGAATTCGCGAATTCGATTACGCGAGCCCGAACATTCTTGCTTACTACCCGCGCGTATACGCCAAAGAGGACCCCGGTTCACCGCCACGCGTAGCCGGTGGTGCGATTGCAGGCCTGCTGTGCAAGCTGGACAGAAACCACGGCCCGTGGGAAGACCTGGATCAATTTGGTTACGGCTTGACCAGTAAGCTGGTACCGGCGGTTGCAGTGAGCGTCGATGATGCTCAGATGCTCGTGAAAGAAGGCATCAACGTAATCGCCGGTCGCACGGCAGGGCGTGCAAGCGTCTGCGGCTCCGTAACACTGGCCCGCGGCGGGCAAATGGACGGTAAGTTCACGAGCCTC
>JADFGH010000377.1 GCA_022567775.1 Pseudomonadota bacterium
CGGGGTCAATACAGGGATCGAGAATACGAATATTTCCTGGGCGCGCCGCCTCGACTGCCGGCGAGTCGCTGCCATATTCGACCACCAGTGCCTTGGCGCCAAGATCCGCAAGATAGAAATCGAATTCATCCTTCGTGTAGGCAGGATTCAACGGCGCTGTGGTCGCGCAACAGGCAATTGAAACGAATGCCGTTGCCATCTCGGGTCCGTTGTTTAATACGATGGCGACCCTGTCGTTGCGGCCGATACCGAGATCGTTAAGCGTGGCGACCGTCTCCGAAACGTGTTTTCGCAGTCTGCCGTAAGTGAGCGCGGAACGCTCCAGTCCCGAGACCGCAATGGCGCCGTCATCCCCGACCTGCAGGAGCTCGTGGATAGTAGTTAGACTGCTCATTAATGCTCCCGATTTATTATTTCTTGTAGACGGTATGTGTTGCCAGATTACAGAATTTCACTCAGTGCCTTGTCAAGCGTTGCGACGGTGCGCTCGATATTATGCAGCTTGTCAAGGCCAAAAAGCCCGATGCGAAAGGTGCGGAAATCGTCCGGTTCATCGCACTTAAGCGGCACACCGGCGGCAATTTGCAGCCCCTCTGCCGCAAACTTGCTGCCAGTACTGATGTCCGGGTCGTCGGTATAACAGACGACGACACCCGGCGCCTCGAAGCCGGGTGCTGCCACGCTCCGGATTCCTTTTTCAACCAGCAGGGCACGCACGCGATCACCAAGTTCCTGCTGTTCCGCACGAACTTTATCGAAGCCGTAGGCCCTGGTTTCCTGCATGACATTCCGGCAAACGGCCAGCGCATCGGTCGGCATGGTCGCGTGGTAGGCATGCGCACCGTTCTCATAGGCTTGCATGATCTCCAGCCACTTGCCCAGGTCGCAGGCAAAACTGGTGGTGCCTCCAGACAAGGCAGCATCCCGCGCCGCCTCGTTCAACATGACAAACGCGGCACAGGGCGAACCGCTCCAGCCTTTTTGCGGCGCACTGATCAGCACGTCGACGCCGACAGCCTTCATATCAACCCAGATCGTTCCGGACGCAATGCAATCGAGGACAAACATGCCGCCATGCGCGTGTACGGCTTCCGCCACTTGCCGAAGATAATCTTCGGGCAACAACATGCCGGATGAGGTTTCCACGTGCGCCGCAAACACGACATCCGGTTTCTCATCGGCAATGGTCCGGGTAACTTCGTCGATCGGCGCAGGGGTAAACGGATCCTGCGTGCCCGTACCGGTTTTACGCGCCTTGAGTACCGTCGAACTGGCCGGTATTCCGCCCATGTCAAAGATCTGCGTCCAGCGGAAACTGAAAAAACCGTTCCTGATGACCAGGCATTTCTTAGCCGTCGCAAACTGCCGGGCAACCGCCTCCATGCCGAAGGTTCCGCTGCCCGGGACAATCGACACGGCGTCGGCGTTGTAGACCTGCTTTAGAATCGTGGAAAGATCAGTCATCACTGACTGAAATACGCCCGACATATGATTAATTGCGCGATCCGTATAAACGACCGAGTATTCGAGCAAACCGTCCGGATCAACGTCCGGCAACAAACCGGGCATACTGTTCTCCCCCAGCCCAAAAGCGATATTGTGACACGGATTGCGCGGCGATTTTGCAGTTAGCGCTATAAGCTCGTTTCGATTTCGTGCTTCGGGTAATTACCGGGAGCTTTATCGCAGCGAAGCTCAATGCGCCTCGACGCAGCCGTTTTCCTTTTTGCACAGGTAACGCCCTGAACATCGTTTCCATATTTTGCGACATACTCTTCGACTTTGTCGTCGATCATCACTTGCTGAGCATCGCTCATCGATTCGTATAGCGTATTAAACGTCTTGTTCCATTCCTCATTGCCAGACTCGACGGCTACGCCAAACCAACCGAGACCAATCAAAACGGACTTGTCAACGCCTTCCCCCTTCATGAACATCAGCGCCAACAGGTATTGGGACTCCTTCATGCCCTGGCTCGCAGTATCGCTCAGTATGTCGAATGCAGATTCATATTTTCCGGCCTGGTACGCGCGGACGCCGACTGATTCCCTGTCATAAAGCGCACTAATCTGCTCGGGTTCGTATAACTCAGGTCTCGCCGACAATGACATCAGTGTTGCGATGAGAATGAGAGGTGCGCGCTTCACGATGAATCCTCCCGGAGCGTCAACGATCTGCCCTTCGCAGAACTGTTACGTTAACAGATAGACAAGCGGCAGGAAATGTCGGTCTGTCGTAGTAGCCTCAGGCGATCGCTGCGTTACACTCTCGCTGTGAAAATCATTTGTGCACCAGACAGCTTCAAGGGGTCGATGACCGCGGCAACGGCTGCAGAGGCGATGGCTGCGGGAATCTGCACGGCCGTGCCCGATGCGATCGTTGACTGCTGCCCGATCGCGGATGGCGGTGAAGGTACGCTGGCCGCGCTCAAAGGCCATTCCCGGGAAT
>JADFGH010000060.1 GCA_022567775.1 Pseudomonadota bacterium
AACGCCCCCGCCCGTGCGCAGGGCAGATAATAAGGACACCGATAATAAGGACACCCACCAAATAGGGCGATAATAAGGACATCCACCAAATGGCGCATGTCATTTCTCGTCTTTTCGTACAGAAATCGCTCAAGTTTTGATGGGTGTCCTTAATTGCTGTCGCCGTGCAACTCCGTTTCTACAAGAACTAGAATGTGTCTAATTCTGTCTTGCAGTTCTCTGATGGAACCGCTTGCCATGCGGCTGTGAATCATTCTCGCGGTGGCCAGTCCCAACAGTTCGGGAGTAGCGGTAACGGTGGTTTCAATATCCGATTCAAACTCCTCGTCCAGCCTGCCAAGAATCGGCCGCGCACGATACGCTACATAAAGTATTCCCTGTCCCAGCAACCCAGGCGCAACTACATACTCCGCAAAGTCTCGCGCCAGATTTTCGTCTTCTTGCGCATTCCCGACCTGAGTTGGCCAGATAGCCAGTGATTGCCGAATCTCCAGGCTGTCAATGTCACCCAGCCTGCCCGACGCCAGGAGAGCCTCCAACGTACCGGTGGAGATATCCGCAGTGCGCCAGGCAATGAGTGCCGACATACGGCAGCAGACGCGCTTATTCTATCTCCGTACTCAACTTTCCGAATCTTGTTGACGATAATTTCCAGTTTGTCAGCGTTGGAGTCATGAGTTCGGACAATTTCGTCCAATGCCGTCAGGTTTTGCGCAAACTCGTCTCGAATAGCAAGTAGCTGAGCAGCTGCCCAATCCTGAGTGTTGCGTTCGTCCCACCATGCGTCAATCGCGAACGCGACAAGAATTCCCGCAATAATTGCCACCGCTTCAGCAATAATTCCGGACCACGGAATTTCTCGTCTAGTCGCCATGTTAGAAATTATACGATCAAGTATGCCCACGTTCGACCTGAAGCCGACAATTGAGCGACAATTGAGGACACGCATCAAATGGTGCATGTCATTTATCGTCCTTGCGTACAGAAATCGCTCCAAAATTGATGGCTGTCCTTAATTGTTGGCTGTCCTTAATTGTTGTTAAAACGCAGCTGTCTCCTGGCAGCGGTCAGGCTGGATTAATTCGGTATGATTCTCAGCGCATGAAGTCAGTCACCGAGAAACGCAATGCACGAATCTGGGCGACGATCCGCGACATCCCGCAGGGTTGTGTTGCCAGCTACGGCCAGATCGCGGAGATCGCTGGTGTGCCGCGTGGCGCACGCCAGGTCGGGTACGCGCTGCGCCATCTTCCGCTGGGGCACGACGTACCCTGGTATCGGGTCATCCGGTCGTCCGGCAGAATTGCATTTGAAAAAGGCAGTGATGCATTCAATGAGCAGTCCAAACGGCTTATGATGGAGGATGTCGCCATACTGGAAGGGCGCATCGACATGCAAAAGTATCGCTGGCAGCCGGATCTCGATGAGCTCTTGTGGAAACCGAGCGCGGCCTGGGACGACGAATAAATGAACCGAAAACTGCGCTCGCTGTTCCTCACGGTCATTCTCGACTCACGATTCATCACTCTCAAACGCACTCTTGCCGAGTTGCGCAGGAAACTGACCTTCAGGAAACGCGTCGTGCACGTGTTTCTGCAACTTGATGACCCATATTCCTATCTTTTGAGCCATTACCTGGAGTTTGTTTCCAAGCGCTACAGCAAAGTCGAATTCAGGTTCTACCTTTGCCAGGCACTGAGTGGTGAATTCATGCCGCACGCTGGCATGCTGGCCGACTATGCGGTTAACGACTGCAAATTACTGGCCCACGAATTTGATGTGCCGTTTCTCGACCTGGGCGATGCCCCCGCCGTTGAATACCGGCGTCCGCTGATCGACTTTCTGGCGGACGAGCACGAGGAAGAAAACTTCGCCCAGATCCTCGCTAAGGCGCTCGCCGTTTATTGGCGTGGCGATGCCGAAGGCGCCGCGCGGCTGATCGGGCGAACCCAGGGCGAACAGGCTGCGACAAATGTGCGGGTGGGCAAAAACCAGTTGCTGTTGCGCAAGATGGGGCACTACAACTGTGCCACGATGAATTACGCGGGTGAGTGGTACTGGGGTGTGGATCGATTGCTGTACCTGACCGAACGATTTGATGGGCAGGGCCTGAACCGCTTCAAGGAGCCGGTGCCGGAGCTTGCGTCACTGGAGCAGGCGATGCAGCTGAAGCTTCCGGCTACGGTCCCAGTGAAAGCCGGGAGCCTGCCGCCGCTCGAGATGTTTCACTCCTTTCGCAGTCCTTACTCTTACCTGGCGTTAAGGCGCACGTTCGAGATTGCCGATGCATTTGGCCTCAAGCTGGAAGTGCGGCCGGTATTGCCGATGGTTATGCGCGGGCTTGCTGTGCCGAAATCGAAACTCCTGTATATCGTGAACGATGCGAATCGCGAGGCCAGGAAGCTTGAGCTGCCGTTTGGCAAGATCGCGGATTCGATTGGTGTTGGTTCCGAGCGATGCATTGCCGCGTTCTACTACGCACAAGGTCAGGGCAAGGAACGCGATTTCCTGCACATAGTCGGCCAGGCAATATGGTCCAGAGCCATCGACATCGCCACCGATGAAGGCATGCAGATTGTGGCGAAGCGCGCCGGCCTGTCCTGGCCGGAATTGAAAGCGGCGATGCAAGACGATGACTGGCGCGTAAAAGTCGAAGCGAATCGTGAGGCGCTGACAGAGATCGGTCTTTGGGGCGTACCCTCATTCAAAATCGGCGAAATTGCGCTTTGGGGCCAGGATCGGGACTGGTTGCTCGCCAGGAAAATTGAAGACATGTGTCACGACGGTGAAGGCATCATGATATGACGATGCCCGCCGTATATTTTTCTCACGGGCAGGAAAGCGGTCCCTGGGGCAGCAAAATCAAATCAATGGCTGCAGTCGTTGAGAAATTGGGTTGTCGCACCACAAGCGTCGACTACCAGGGCATCGCGGACCCGACAGATCGCGTTAACAAGCTGATTGCGGAATGTGCGAACGTGGAGGAACCACTGGTGCTGGTGGGCTCGAGCATGGGTGGTCATGTTGCCACTGCGGCGGCTGCAAAAGTCGGGGCTGTCGGTCTGTTTGTCCTGGCGCCGGCTTATTACATGCCGGGCTACGAATCGCTGACGCCACCGGCTCCGGACATGCCCATTGCCATAGTGCATGGCTGGAATGATGATGTAGTGCCGGTCGAAAACAGCATCCGCTTCGCGAAAGAATGCAACGCCAGTTTGCATATTCTTGACGCCGATCACCGACTCACAGCCAACATTGACGATATCAATCACCTACTGACCAGGTTCATTGAAGTCCTGGTTGAAAATTGACGCGGGAGACCGGAATGAAAATCCTGACAATGCTAGTCATAGCTTTGACGCTGGTTGCTTGCGGTTCTGATGACTCGGCAGAAGTCGAAGAAGCCGCACCGACAGTCGGCAAGGAAATCGCTGACGACTATAACCGTGCGATGGATCAAGCGCGTGCGGTTGAGGAACAGGCGATGGAGCAAAAACGGAAGATTGATGAGGCGCTGAAACAAGCCGAAGGTAATTAAACGGAATCGCGGCTCGTCGCTCTCGCACATCCATGTGCTCCGCGACATAAGTACGTCCTGTACGTAAAGCCGCTCCTACGAGCCGCGATTAATCATTGCCGCCAGGCCCGTCAGCCCAGGCACGGGATCGGTAATGACGTAAGTCGGAATTCTCCGCATGTAGTCCTTGTACCGGTTCTTGTCGTCGAAGCGTTCCCGGAACGGTGATTCACGCAGCTGATCGATGCACGCCGGTACGATGCCGCCCGCGATGTACAGCCCGCCAAATGCGCCCGTGATCAAAGCCAGGTCCGCTGCAACGCTCCCGAGAAAACTGAAGAACTGGTTCAGCGTTGCCGCACAGGCGCTGTCGCCCGGGTTTCCTGTGATCGCCTCCGAGCTTTCGATCTCAATGCCGTGCATGGCGTGGTGCAAGGTAATCAACCCGGGGCCGGATAAAATTCTTTCAGCAGAGCAGTGACCGAACCGTTCCCGCACGCGCGAGATGATCTCGTCTTCGTGCTTATTACGGCCGGATACCGTGACGTGTCCGCCCTCGCCAGTCATTGCCGCGCCGCCGGCATCGCCTCCAATCCACGCCGATGTGCCAAGCCCGCTGCCTGGACCAATCACCGCCATATTGCCGCCGCGGTATTCCGTGGCGCTTCCGATTTCTGTTCGGGCGTCTTCAGTGAGGGCAGGCAGTGCGTAAGCGATTGCATGGAAATCGTTGATGATTTTTACGCGCGCCAAGCGTAAGTTTTTTGATAACGACGTGCCACTGAATGACCAGTCGCGGTTGATCATCCGGATGTCATCGCCATACACCGGTGCCGCGACAGCCAGTCCGAGCGACCGCGGTTTTTCTTCACAATCGGCGAGAAAGTCCGCGAGCAGATCGGTCAATCCCGCATAATTGTCATTCCGGTAATGGCGAACGTTCTCCGGAGTGACCGCCGGTGGCGATAACGTCGCGCAACGGCTGGAGGTCGCACCAATATCGGCGATGAGCCAACTCACTTTGTCCGACGAGGTGCGTTTCATACGGGCAGCATTCATGAGCATTTCAGAAAAATCAATACTTAGCAGGCTTGCGGAAACCTGTAAGATTGGCCGGTCATGGGTATCGCCGGAATAGTTTTTCGTCCCTGGTACTGGTTGTCAGGCAAAGTTTTCGCAACCTGGGCACGGCCGGCCGTGCAACCTGAAAATCCAGCCGCATTGCTCGCTGATACAGACGCGCCGGTTTGCTACGTGCTTGAACACGGCGGGCTTGCCGACACGCTGGCGCTCGAGCGGCTGTGCAAAATTCACGGTTTGCCGTCGCCGACAGATGATCTTGAGTTTGCCGACCTTAATGAAAATCGTCGCATCGTAGTTTTGCGGCGCATGCGCGGTTTTGTTTTTCGCCGGCCCAGCAAGAAAGGGTCCGCGCGTCTTAAGCGCCTGGTTGAGGCCAGCATCGCCGCAGGTGGCAAGGAACTGCTGCTGATTCCGGTTGCGATTTACTGGGGCCGGTCGCCGGACAAGCAACACTCCTGGTTCAAATTGCTGTTTACGGAGAACTGGGAAGTCGCCGGCCGCGCACGCAAGTTTTTCGCAACCATTTTCCAGGGACGCAATACGCTGCTTCGTTACAGCGATCCTTTGCCGCTCAGTTCCATCGTGCAAAACGGACTGGAGCCGGAAGTTGCCTATCGCAAGGTGTCTCGCATACTCCGTGTGCATTTTCGACAACGGCGAATAGCCACAGTCGGACCCGATCTTTCACACCGTCGCACGCTGCTCAATGTTGTGTTGCACGACCCCGGTGTACGCGCTGCCATTGCTGCCGAAGCGGGCGACAGTCGCACAAAGCTGGAACGGACAACGCACAAAGCCCGCAAGTACGCTCAGGAAATTGCGGCACACGTTTCCTATCCGACTATCAGGGTCGTGGAACGCTTTCTCGGCTGGGTGTGGAACCGGATTTACGATGGCATTGAGCTGGGTCACGTCGATCGTCTGCACGAGGTTGCCCAGGATCACGAGATCGTCTACGTGCCTTGCCACAGGAGTCACATGGACTACCTGTTGCTGAGTTACATCGTCTACCACCAGGGCCTCAGCCTGCCGCACGTTGCTGCAGGAATTAACCTCAACATGCCATTCATCGGTGCAATTCTGCGTCGGGGTGGCGCATTCTATCTGCGCCGGAGTTTCAAGGGTAATCGCCTGTATGCGTCGGTTTTCAACGCCTATCTGCGGCAAATACTGGTCCGCGGCCATTCGATCGAGTACTTCGTCGAAGGCGGCCGTAGTCGCACCGGGCGCCTGCTTGCGCCAAAAGGCGGCATGCTGGCGATGACTGTCAGTTCATTCATGCGCGAGCCTCGTTTGCCCATCGTTTTCATGCCGGTGTACTTCGGGTATGAAAAGTTAATTGAGGGCGACTCGTTTATCAGTGAGCTCGGTGGTGCACAGAAACAAAAAGAGTCGTTATTTGGCCTCATCCGATCGGTCAAGTCGCTGCGCGAAAATTTTGGCAAGGTCTATGTCAATATTGGTGAGCCGATTCCGCTTGTGCCATTGCTCGATGCGGCAAATCCCGATTGGCGGAAAGCCGGATCGGACGAACAGGAGCGGCCACCCTGGGTCGGTGACGTTATCGATGAACTTGGCAACGCCATCATGGATGGGATCAATGCAGCAGCAGCGGTCACGCCGATCAGCCTGCTGGCGTCTGCGCTTCTCGCCACGCCCAAACAATCGATGGGCGAACTCGAGCTGCACCGGCAATTAGCGTTGAGTCTCAACCTGCTGTCGAGGTTCCGTTATTCCGATTCGGTAACGCTGCCTGACTGGGCACCTGAGGATATTGTCGATCACGGCGAAAAATTGAACGTCATCAAACGCACTGCGCATCCGCTGGGAGACGTGGTCAGCATGTCGGAGCACGAAGCTGTTTTGATGACTTACTTTCGAAATAACGTGCAACACCTGCTTGCGATTCCCGCATCGATCGCCTGCTGCTTCATCCAGGGGCGCCGTCTCGAACACAGCGAATTGCAGCGTCTGATACGGCTAATCTACCCGTTCATGCAGGCGGAGTTGCGCCTCAAGTGGGACTACGACGACATCGATGATGTCACGACTGCCGCAATTGAAGCACTGATTGAGCAGGAAATATTGACGCGTGAAGGGAAATTCCTCGTGCGGCCGCCCGCAGGTTCGGCGCCGGCGTTTCAGTTGCTGATGCTGGGCCAGTCGATGGTGCCAATGTTGCAGCGTTTCTATCTCGTCATTGCTTTGCTGGTGAAGAACGGTCCCGGCACGCTGACGCGGACCAAGCTGGAAGGGCTGTGCATGATGAGCGCGCAGCGACTTACGATGATCTATGGTCTGCACTCGCCCGATTTTTTCAATAAGGCGTTGTTCCAGGATTTCATTCGCGTATTGAGAGCACGTGATGTCTTGCGGCGCAATGACGCCGGTTTCCTTGAGTTCGATGATGGCATCAAGCGCATCGGCGAGGACGCCAGGCTGGTCCTTGGTGAGGAGATTCGCCACAGTATCCTCTCGCTGACTTTTTCAGGACCCGGCTTCAATCGTTTATGAAAGTTGTTTCTTTTTATCGCTTCACGCGCGTGAGCGACCCTGCAAAGCTACAGGCAGCCTTGCAGTCGCTTTGCGAGAAACACGGACTCCTCGGCACGGTTCTGGTTGCAGAGGAGGGCGTGAACGGCACTCTGGCCGGTGGCGAAAAGGAGCTGCAGTTGATTTTTCGCTGGCTTGAAAAGGAACTTGCACTGACGGAGCCGATTGATGGCCGCTGGACCGAAGTGGACGAAGCCCCGTTCCAGCGCATGCGCATCAAGGTCAAAAATGAAATCGTGACCCTTGGCAGGCCGGACATCGCGCCACAAGCAGAGACCGGCAAACACATCGAGGCCGATGACTGGAACAAGCTCATCGCCGATCCGGGCACCTTGATCATAGATACGCGCAACCATTACGAGATCGAGGTCGGCTCGTTTCCGAATGCGATCGATCCCGGGACTGACAGCTTTCGACAGTTCCCGGTGTTTGCCGAGGAGCTGGCCGAAGAAGACAAGGACCGTCCGCTGGCGATGTTCTGCACCGGCGGCATCCGTTGCGAGAAAGCGACGGCACTGATGCTGGACCTCGGTTTCCAGGAGGTCTATCAGCTGCAGGGCGGCATCCTCAACTATCTAGAGAACGTGACGGACGAAGAGAATCAGTGGCAGGGCGAGTGTTTCGTGTTCGACAAACGTGTCGCGGTCGATCGTGACCTGGCAGAGGGTGGGTATGTGCAATGCCATGCCTGCCGGCGGCCATTGAGCAGTGAGGACCTGGCGTCAGCGGATTACCGCGAAGGCGTATCCTGTCCAAAATGTATTCGCACGCTCGAAGATGACAGGGCCACGCGTCTCGAGGAACGTCGCAAGCAAGTCGCACTGGCGAGGAAGCGGGGCGAGGAACACATTGGAGCGAAGCTTGATCGAGCAAACCGAAATTAGCGGCCCGCTTCTCTGAGCAATAAGTGAAATCCATGAACATAATCGTCAAGACAGTATCGATTGCCGTGATCTGCCTGCAGTGCCTGTTCGTTAGCAGCGCCACGTCTCATCCCGGTCATGATCATGTGCTCAATGAGAAGCAGGCTATTATGAGAGCCACGGCAGTTGTTTCGTCGCTGGTCGATAAGGAAAAGAAAGTTAAGGGTGAAATGCTGGATGAGAGCTGGAAGCAGGCGACCGATACTGCAACCTGCGAAGAAACGCCGGAGTACTATCTGATCTCATTCGACAACCGTCAGGTGGGTAAAACGCTTTATGTCCTGCTAACCAGCGCCGGCAAGTATCTGCGGGCAAATTTTGACGGTCAGTTTGCGGACCTGATATTTTCGCCGTATCCAGTGCAAAGCTGTGGTTGAACTCACTGTAAAAAGGTGCCTGAAAAAGGTACCGGATTTATTTAGCACAAAATAAATCCGGCACCACTGCTGTCCCATAAATGCTGGCTGCGATGCGGTGAAACGGAATCGTAGCCTGAGGTTCAGGTTACTTTCGCTTGCCAGAGACATGAATCTGGCTTTAGATGTTTTTCCGGCATCACCTGCTGGGGACGGCTACACGCAATCGCGGCTTCAGCCGCGAATTTCTAACGCCGGCAATGAGTTTATGGGACAGCAGTGATCCGGCACCTTTTTGGGACAGCAGTGGGTTGAACTGATGTTTCGCACTGTGATCCAAGTATCAATCACCCTTGCGCAGTAATAATAGTATGCGTAGGGTGACCTGATCAGGAGTCGCGTAATTTTGAGTTTTTCAGGCAAAAATCGTCTACAAACAAGTACCTGGGGCAGGTTTGTCCTGGGCATGTTTGTGCTTGCGTGGCTGAATATCGCCGCGCAACCTTGCCTGATGGCCATGGAAACGGTTCCTGAGGCGTCGCTGGCTGCAGAACATGCCGCTCCCGCAGGCCACGCCGGGCACCTGGCTGATGCGACTGAATCGACCGATTGTGGCCATTGTCCGCCGGGGGCTGAGCGTCATGCCGCACTGTGTGGGACAGGCTCGGCCGCGGACTGCGAGATATTTCCCGGCTACAACGTAGACGGGCGCCAGTTCAAGCTGAAGCTGAAAGATGTTTCGCTGCAACTTACGTTGCCCATAGTCGAGAACACGCTCGAATTCGCCACGCCCGAAATGTCACTGCCGCTGCACGATAACAAGCGGCTGAAATTTGCCGGCGACCCACCCCTCAATATTCGGCACTGCGTATTCCTGAAGTAGCGATTTCCCGCACGTAAACCGTTTCATTTCCGGTATGTTTTGCGAGGAGATCGTTAATGTCGATTACCCCTGGGCATTTGCCCAAACTGATAATCTGTTTGTTCCTGAATTCTGTACTGCCTGCCTACGCGCAAAGCGAGGGTGAGCAGGTTTCGAGCGCGCCTGAACTTCAACTTGGACAGGCAGCGGCATTGTTGCTGCCGGTGGCGGCCTGGGCGGAAGAATCCCAGCAACGCACTGCCCCGAAACTGCTGTTCATCGAAGACCCGATTTTCCCGGC
>JADFGH010000378.1 GCA_022567775.1 Pseudomonadota bacterium
CTAATGTCGGAGACGGACGCCCGATCGGGTAGCCGAGTTGCCAGAGCAATTGCCGTTGTCGCTTTTCGCATCAGCGGAATATTGCATATGCATCACACCATTTAGAGGGACTGGTTCAAAGATTAGCTATGTGACCAAGCGATCGGACTAGCTAAAAAAGCATGGAATTTCTCGTTATTTCAATGATTTAGCGGCCACCCCTGACGAATTGCATGGCCAGGCACTCACTACACTGAAAAACCGGCTGTGCGGCTCCTGTCCGGCAATGACATTCGTCGCTATCGCACGCTGCCTGGCAGCGGCATTCGTCTTATTTAGGATGGTGGCCAGGGGCGGACAAGACGGCAGGATTGCCGTTTTGCACGATGGAACGAAGTGGCGTCGCCCGAAGGGCGCCGCACAAGGAAGTGCGGTGTGAATCAAGCACCGACACGAGGATTTTCAGTCCGATGTTGGCGGGCTTCTGGCTATATATTTCAATAAGTTATCGGGGCGCCCGTGGCCCGATTTGCACTGCAATGCATAACTCTGCACGATTCACTCACGCAAATATCACGCGTCGCATGCATCGCGTATGACGGTCGAATCGTAGTCGATTGATCGGCGCTGACCCCTCTGATTTTGCCATGGACGAAACTTGGGCTAATCTGGCGGCCACGATCGAATGCTCACCAATTAGAAAAAGGAAATCGCCGTGAAGAGTCTCTCCTCTCTTATCCCAGCCGCGTTGGCTTCTGCTTTGCTCTCCTGTACATCAGTTGCCTGGTCCGCCCCGGCGGATTTTGCCGACATCGAGGCCCAGGTTGCCCGGCAGCATGATGCCGGCGTCAAGCGCTTGCAGGACTGGATCCGACTGCCGTCTATCGCTGCGGAGGACATTGGCTATCCCGAAGGCCCGCAGCATCTGATTTCCTTGCTGCAGTCGGTCGGTTTCCAGCATGCGGTCATGGTTGAAACGGACGGCAAGCCGGGCGTGTTTGCGACGCTCGATGCCGGCGCGGCACGGACGATAGGCGTTTATATGATGTACGACGTCAAGCAGTTCGACCCCGCAGAATGGTCGTCTCCGCCCCTGGCAGCGGCGCTGGTCGATAAGCCCGGCTTCGGTAAGGTTGTGATGGGGCGCGGCGCGGTCAACCAGAAAGGACCGGAAATGGCGTTGCTCGAGGCGCTGCGCGCGATTCAGGCAGCCGGCAAACAAGCTCCGGTCAACCTGGTGCTGGTGGCCGAAGGCGAGGAGGAAATCGGCTCGCCGCACATCGGCCAGATCGTAAACCGGCCCGAGGTTCGGGCGGCCCTGGCGGATACCATTGGCGTGTTCATGCCGTCGGCGCGCCAGGGCCCGGACGGCGTGGTGACGATCAGCCTTGGCGCCAAGGGTGTCATCGAGGTGCAATTGACTGCGAGCGGTGAACGATGGGGCCGCGGACCCGGCAAGGATGTCCATTCCTCACTCAAGGCCATGATCGACAGCCCCGTCTGGCACCTGGTCCACGCCCTGGATACGCTCGTTTCGGCGGATGGCAACACGATCACCATCGACGACTATCCGAAGCCGCGGCCGATCACTGCGGCGGAAAAGGCCATGATTGCTGAGGCAGCCAAACGCCTGGACGAGGCACAGATGAAGGAAATGTACAGTACGTCACGCTGGATCGATGATCTGGATTTCGAACAGGCACTGGAGCGCCTGTTATCGCAACCTACCGTAAACATCGAAGGCCTGGTCGGCGGCTACACCGGCCCCGGTGGCAAGACCGTGCTGCCGCACATGGCGCAAGCGAAACTGGACCTGCGCCTCGTGCCGGGTATGACGGCCGACGGCGCGCTTGCCGCGCTCGTAGCGCACCTCGACCGCCATGGATTCGGCGACATCGCGGTAAACATGAGCGGGGGCTACGACCCCACCAGCACCCCGGCCGACGCTGAGGTCATCCAGGCCCAGTTCGCGGTCCTGAAGGCCGCAGGCATCGACCCCATCCTCTGGCCGCGTAGTCCCGGATCTTACCCGGGCTACGTGTTCACCGAGGCGCCGCTAAACCTGGGTGCGGGGCACTTCGGTCTCGGCCACGGCAGCGGCGCGCACGCCCCGGACGAGTATTTTGTGATCGAGTCGAGCAACCCGAACATCGAAGGCTGGGACGGCGCGGTCATGTCCTACGTCCGGTACCTGTATGAGCTCGGTAAATGAATGACATTCCGGGTCAGCGGAAACGCGAATAGGCCAGGAATAAGGCGATTAAATGTTTGAATCCGGACAAATGGGTGCAATGGTGATACTTGCCGTGACGATCGCGACCAGTCTGCTGGGCATGTATCGAATGCCGCGGATTATCGATCGGTGTCTGTTTCGGCCGTATTTTTTCTTGCGGCGCCGGCAATATGACACGATCTATTTGAGCGGATTTGTGCATGCGGATCTGGGTCACCTGC
>JADFGH010000061.1 GCA_022567775.1 Pseudomonadota bacterium
CCGCCGCTGGCTGCCTTGCCCAAGCCGATGTCTTGCGGCTGCAGGAAATCTACAAAGCCTACCGGCTGTGCCTGCACCGGCTCGCCCTGGATGAAAAGCCGCCGCTTGTTCCCAGCAAGGATTTTCCGGAGGAGCGAGAATTTGTCGTGCAAATATGGCAGCGTGAACTTGTTTAGCTGGCCGGCCGCTTACCTTATAATTCTGCCAAATCCACATTGAGACCGGACCCGAAAGTGGCAGAGAGAGCAGGAACAGTCGATCAGAATCTGATTGCGGCAAATGCACAGCACCGTTACGGGGTGCGCCACGACGACCTGCCGCTGTCCTGCCCGATGCCCGGCATGTACCTGTGGAACTCCCACCCCAGGGTGTATTTGCCGATCGAGGAAACCGGTGAGGCGAAGTGCCCGTACTGCGGTGCACAGTTCGTCCTCGACGACACAGCACAGCAAACCGATGATCCTGCCGCGTTCAAGCAGTAAAATCAGCGATTCAGCCGTTAAATTCACATAAAATCTTAAAAGTCGTCATATCCGGAATTTTCAGCAGGAAAATTTGAAAAGTTTTTAAGAAAAAAGTTATTCAGTAACATCCGGTAAATTCCAAGATTATTGCAGTAAACATCACTAACTTCCTCGAAAATTACTTTCTTAGAATTTGGCTGAGAAAATCGCGAATTCAGAGGGCGCAAAAGCATCAACTGGCGTCCGGAAAACAGGTGGAGGCAAGCCGATTTCTGCGCTAAATCGGTAAAAATCGGCTAAAAATGAAGGAAAAGTTGGGAAAACCGGCAAAAGTCAGGAACTGGTCGAAAAAACCTGATCCATTCGCTGGTTGACGCTGGCCAGGCGAATCAGGCCCATTGCCCCCGGATCACGGACCCGCTGACCCCAGCGGACATCTTCCACCGTTTTTCCGAGGAACCTGCCTATAGCCTCCGGGTACACGTTGACGCTCAAATCACGGCTCAGGTAGGGCCCGGTGCGATCGGGATTTGAGGTGGCGTACAAACCGATGACAGGTGTGCCCACCGCGGTGCCTATATGCGCCGGGCCGGAATCCGGGCAAATCAGCACCCGGCTGGCGCTGATCAGGGCACACAGTTCTTTCAGGCTGGTCTTGCCGATGAGGTTAACCAGGGATTTGTCGCAGAGCTTGCTGATGGTGCGGCCGTACTCCAGTTCCAGTTCGGACCTGCCACCGGTCAGGATGACTGTGCAATTGAACTTGTTGCGGGCGTGGTTTGCTGCGGCGGCATAATTTTCTGCGCTCCAGTTACGATAGTTCCTTGAGCGCAGGCTGCTGCAAGGGCTGATCAGCAGCATTGGCCGGCCGGCGGATTGATACCTGGCCGCAAATTCAAGGTGCGCGGGAGACAACGGTATATCCCAGCGCAACTCGCGCTGCGGAATTCCGATGTGCCGGGCGAATCCCATCATGGCTTCCATCGCATGTTCACGCGGCGTGGCCTCGATTCGCTGGTTCGTAAACAGCCACTGGAAATCGCGCGCCCGCCGGTAATCGAATCCAAGACGTACCGGCGTCGAAATCAGGCGGCACAGGAGGTTTGCCCGCAACGATGCATGCATGCATAGCGCAATTTCAAACTTGCGACCCGCCAGTTGATGCCTGACGTCGGCGTAGGCACCGCGGGCTTTGGATTTATCGAAAATGATAAACTCGACATCCGGAATATCCGCCATCAGGCTGGCTTCGGTTTTGCCGATAATCCAGGTGATGCGGGTTTCAGGCCAGGTATCCTGAATGGCGCGGATGACGGCGAGCGCATGGCAGGTATCGCCGATTGCCGATAGACGGATGACACAAATACTCTCTGGCGGCGATTGTTTGAACATCTTGAGGAGGCCGGAAATAAATTTTATGCTGAAACGGGACTGCCAAGTTTGAGCGACACTGTCGAGAAGACCAGAAACGGCGCCATCCTATACGATACCGCCATCATCGGCCAAATTTCCGAGCGCGCATTTGCTGCAAATGGCTGGCCGGTGGTGGAGCCGGTACAGGGTGCACTGCGCTCGGCCGGCCGCGGTAAAACCCTGATCGTCAGTGATGGTGAGCACGAATTCGTGTTGCGCCATTACATGCGAGGCGGACTGCCAGGACGTTTGATACGCGATTCGTATCTTTGGCTTGGTGAGAGCCAGACTCGATCCTTCGCAGAATGGCACCTGCTGGCCAGGCTGAATCTGCTCGGCCTGCCCGTGCCACGTCCTGCTGCTGCGCGGTATTGCCGCTCGGGCGCGATTTATACGGCGGACTTGCTGACAAAACGGCTTCCCGATATTCGTTCACTCGCGGATCGCATAGCGGATCGGCCTGGCGACGAGAAATTCTGGCAAAGCCTGGGCGTTGAGTTGCATCGCTTTCATCAGGCGGGCGTATTCCATGCCGACCTGAATGCCTATAACCTGCAGATTGGCCGGGACGACAGCATGTATCTGCTTGATTTCGATCGTGGAAAAATATTGCCGCCTGGTCAGTGGAAGCAGAAAAACATCGGCCGGTTGCACCGTTCCTTGCGCAAGATCAAGCAGGCGGACAACAGCATCCATTACTCGGCAGCAAACTGGGACCAGTTCCTTGAAGGCTATTTTAGTGCGTCGAGGTCCGCGTAAACGTCCGGCAGCGGATCCGGCCGATTCTTGAATTTCCGATGGACCCAATAGTACTGCTCCGGGCACAGGCGGATATGTGCTTCGATAATTGCCATATACTTTTTCGTGTCCTCAATCGGATCATCACTCGGCAATCCCTCGATCGGCGGCAGTATTCGTAGTTCGTAGCCACCCTCAGGCAAGCGTCTTGGCAAGAACGGGATGACTTTGGCGCGCCCCAGTTTAGCGAGGGTAGTCGTCGCTATGTTGGTCATTGCCGGAACACCAAAGAACGGTATCAGTGCGGATTGCTTCAGATGATAACTTTGATCCGGCGCGTACCAGACAGGAACCCCGTTGCGCAGGCTGCGCACCATGCTTTTGATGTCATTTTTCTCGATTAAATGCCGCACTGACTTTTCGCGAGTGCTTGCCAGTATCTCGGTCGTGAAGTCACTTCGAAAACGCCGGAATACAGCGTCGAATGGCGGACTCTGCAGTCTGAAAACCCGGCCGCTAACCTCAAGCGCAGTGAAATGCGCGCACAAGAGAATGACTCCATAACCCTCATCCAGAGTCTGTTGAATATGTTCCGCGCCCTCGACTGTTGTGATCGCCTGCAACTTTTTGTCAGTTGCCCAGCGAGCCAGCCCCATCTCCATCAATGAGGCACCGAGTGCCTCGAAGTGCTCGCGAGCGAGTTTGTTGCGCTCTTGTATCGACAATTCCGGAAAGCAAAGCTCGATGTTGCGTCTGGTAATGGCGCGCCGCCCGGCGGCAATGCGATGTGCCAGCCGGCCGATCGATTTTCCAAGCCCGATCTGCCATTTGAACGGCAGCAGGCATGTGAGACGCAGCAAACCAAGGCCGATCCAGGTAGGCCAGTATTTCGGTGCCCGGTAATGATGGAGCGGACGGCGCTCAGGTCGATTCATGCTGCAAAGTGCCTGTTACGTCATGATGCGATGCGAGTGTATCGGCATGACGCCAGCGATGCGACTTGAGACAAATCTTCAGCGACAAGCAAGATCTTTGCGAGTGCGCACCGTTCACTAAAGATCAATGCGCGTTTGACCGCATGCCGATTGTTGACGGCGGAGGCACATTGCGCCAGGACTTATTCGCTCATGCCATCGACGTAGTCGTCGGTCTCGCCCTCGGGCTCAAGACCGGTAGCGTCAATGTCAGCAAACTCTGCCGGAGCTTCGTCGGATTGAATGCCAACATGAAATACTGCGAATCCGGGCATCACAACCTGGTTTCTCGCCATGCCGATAATGCGTCCCGAATAGGGTGAGTAGAGTTTGGTGCTTGCGTTGCTCATTGGGTCGGTGATGGTGCCGAGCAGGTCGCCCTGCCTGACAGTGCTGCCAAGTGTCACATCGGCGAGCAAAATGCCGCCGCGATTGGCGCGGACCCAGGTTGATCGGTAGTAAACCGGCTCGGATTCACCCCACAGGCGGATTTTTTTCACCATGCCGAGCGTGTTCAGCAATGTCTCAATACCCTTAACGCCGTGTTTAACTTCCGCAAGCTCCAGTTCGGACGGTCCGCCGGCCTCCAGCGTTACCGTCGGAATGCCGGCCGCAGTCGCAGCAAAGCGCAATGTCCCCGCAGCCGGTTCGCTGTGCAGGATAACGGTTGCACCAAACCCCTGGGTCAGGGTAACGACGTCAGGATTGCGCAGATCCGCGCGCAATTGCGGCAGATTTGCCCGTTCAAATGAACCGGTGTGCAAGTCGATCAGCGCATCGCAGTGCACAACAATCTCTGTAAAAAATGAATGCGCAATTCTCGATGCCGAGCTGCCACTGGCGTTACCCGGGAAAAACCGGTTCAGGTCACGGCGGTCTGGCAGGTACCTGGAGCCACGCCGGAATCCCTGCAGATTTACGATTGGCACGCCGAGCACGGCGCCAGACAGTTTTTGCGGATCCAGGTTGTGCATGACCCTGCGCACCATCTCGATGCCGTTCAGTTCGTCTCCGTGTATCGCAGCGGTGAGGCAGAGCGTGGGTCCGGCCAGCTTGCCATTGACTACCAGGATCGGCGTCGATACCGGCACACCTTCGAACAACTCGGTCGCCGTCCAGGAAAGCCGCTGGTAACTGCCAGGATGAATTTCCGTGCCGAGGATGGTCAAAGTCCTTGCGATTCCATCAGCGGTCATCACCGCATCGGCAAGGGAAACCAGCGGGATCTCCATGATGTGACCTGCTGCATCGCCTGCAGCGGCAGTTTCGGCGACAATCTGAATCGGTGTTGCGCCGGTCTTCTCCACAGCCGTCGCCGCGAGGCTGGCGCAGAGCAGCGCAACTGCGGGGCCCACCGCAAACGGGAGATACCTGGTTGAGAACTTAGGTCTGGTCATGGTTATACGTGTACGCTGGGCGCGAAAGACTCCAAATGTTGAATTTTGCTTCCGGCTTGGGCCAAAATACCCAAATGGGCGCAAAATTTCTGTGAACTATTCAAGCATTTAGCGCTGATTTCTCGATTGAAACCATAAATGCAGCAAATGACAAGTAAATTCGCGAAATACGCAGTATTGACGCTGTTCCTGGTCGCCGCAAACTCAGGTGCAGCCGGCAACGAGGCGCTCTTTCCGAGGCCCAAGGCGCTTGAGAGGGATGTGAATTTCTGGATTTCCATCTTTACCGAGTATTCGACCCGTGAAGGCGTGCTGCACGATAACCGCAACCTCGCCGTTGTTTACGAGAAAATCGTTCTTCCGGAAAACGCCAGCCGCCGTACGCGCAACAGATTATCCAAAGCCAGGCGCGAGTATTATCAGAAGATTCTTCGCGCACTCGCAAACGGTAAACGCGATAACCTGAGCGCGCAGGAATACCGCGTCCTCGAGATGTGGCCGGCCGATGTCAGCGACAAGGAGCTGTTGACTGCGGCCAGTCGAATAAGATTTCAACTCGGACTGTCGGACCGGTTTCGCGAAGGCCTGAAGCGATCAGGTCGCTGGCGGAATCACGTGAATGCAGAGTTCAGTCGTCTTGGTGTGCCACCCGAACTTGCCGCGCTGCCGCATGTCGAGTCGTCCTACAATCCGGATGCCCGCTCCCATGTCGGTGCGTCAGGCATCTGGCAGTTTACGCGCAGTACCGGCCGCCGCTTTCTGCAAGTGGACCATATTCTCGACGAAAGAAACGATCCGTTTCTGGCGACAACCGCCGCTGCAAAATTACTGGCTTACAACTATTCGATAACCGGCAACTGGCCTATGGCCATTACTGCATATAATCACGGGCTCTCGGGCGCGCGTCGCGCAATGCGCCAGTATGGCGATAACGCGTACACGGAAATACTTCGTCATTACAAGAGCCGGACCTTCGGTTTTGCCTCACGCAATTTCTATGTTGCGTTTCTCGCGGCCATGCAGATCGATCAGAATCCGCAAGCTTACTTTCCCGGCCTGGTGCCCGACAGGCCGGTTGACTACGCGACGATGTTACTTCCTGCCTACATACCTGCCGACAAACTTGCGGCCGCTCTGAAGGTGCGGGAACGTGATCTCGCCAGGCACAACCCGGCGATTCAGGCGACCGTCTGGCAAGGTAGCAAGCACCTGCCACTGAATTTCGAGCTCAGGATGCCGAATAATATGCTGAGCGACTCGCTGCCGGCGCTAATGGCGAATCTGTCTGCCGATGCGCGATTCGATGAACAATTACCGGATCTGTTTCATACGATCAGGCGAGGCGATACCCTGTCGCAGATCGCGGATGAGTACCGCACACGAGTGTCAACACTGGTCGCGCTGAACAACCTGGGAAACAGCAATCGCATCAGGGCGGGTCAGCAATTACGATTGCCGGCCGCTGGCCCCGCGCCTGTGCCGACGCCAGTGGTTGTAGCGGCTGCACCGTCACCGGCTCCGACGTTGCCTGCTTCGGTGCCGCCACCTGCGCCGCTGCTCGCTGCCATTGCAGACGCACCGGCGATTGCCGTTGGTGAGGTTGACGATGAGGAGGCACCCTTTGTTTTCGCCGATCAGTTTGGTTCGTTGATTGGCAGCCTGCAAGCTGCATTGCTCTCCGACCCGAGTGACTACACTGTCGCCGAAGATACAACCATCGAAGTCCAGCCGCTCGAGACACTTGGTCACTACGCCGACTGGCTGGGCATCAAGACTCAGAGGCTCAGGGATATCAACGGGCTCGCGTTCAGAGCCCCGGTAGTGGTCGGCCAACGAATCAAGCTCGATCTTGGCAAAGTCAATACAGAGTCATTTGAAAATCTTCGTGCGGCCTACCACAGGCAGCAGCAGGATACGTTTTTCCGCAACAATACGATCACCGGTGTCACCGAACACGTTGTCAGGAGCGGCGAGTCAGTCTGGATTCTTGCGCTGAGAACATACGATGTGCCGGTCTGGCTGTTTCGCCAGTACAATCCGGAACTCGATTTACACAATGTGCAGCGTGGCGCACGCCTGAATTTCCCGATTCTCGTCAGTAACACGCCAGGCTAATGCGCATTCGGCCGGGCCTCGTTGCGTTTCGGTTGCTTCCGGTCTTATTTGTAACGGTAGCCGCCATGACTTACGTGGGCTATGTTGAGGGTGCCGATGCATACGTCATCAGAAACATCACCCCAATGCTGATGGTCATCGTGCTGTCGATCCTGACCTTGACCCTGGGCGGAGGCAGCTGGACAGGCGCTGGCTGGCGCTGGCCCCTCGGCACAGCGGGCTTTGCGATACCGGCGCTGGGATTGTCCCTGTATCTTCACTACGGATACGCAGTCGATCTCGAGGGCATGTTTGACGATGCCATTTACCCACAGGAGTTATTTCGACTCCTGCCTGCCTACACCATGGTTGCCGGGGCGACAGGCTTCGCAATAGGCTGGATTGCCGGGCGAAATGTTTAGGGCAGAGGTGCTACACCGGGCACCGGTCCGTTTTCAGGCCATTCCGGGTTTGCTAGTCTACCGGTACCCTTGAGGATGCAGATGATTTTTCGACGACAATTCACCGTTTTACCTGGTATGGCCATACTGCTGACAGGCCTTTGCCTGCTGGTGTTACCTGCACAGGCCGGCGATTTTCCGATGGCGGACAAAGTGGTCGTGGAGAAAGAAAACCGCAAGCTGCATCTGATGAGGGAGGGCGCGGTATTCCGTACTTTTGACATCGCACTTGGCGTTGCCCCGATCGGCGACAAACAGCGCGAGGGAGATCAGAAAACGCCCGAAGGTCTCTACTCGCTGGATATCAGGAATTCGGACAGCGATTTTTTTCTGTCGATTCATATCTCCTATCCCAGTTCGTCTGACCGTGCAGATGCCAGGCACAATGGCTACAATCCGGGCGGCGCGATCATGATTCATGGTCAGCCTAATTTGCCGACCTATTCTGCAGCTTATTATCGAAAGGAAGACTGGACCAACGGATGCATTGCGCTTTCAAATTCGGACATGATCGATATCTGGCTTATGACGTCAGGCGATGTCCCGATCGAAATCCTTCCTTAAAGCTCCTGGAAGAATAATTTGCAACACGTGGAAATAGTCACTGGCACGTCCCTGCGGGCCGATAGTGATGAAACGGTCGACGCTGAAGTCTGGCCCGAAGGCAGTCTCGAAGTCCTGTCACAAGTCGAAGCGGAGCGGCTTCGACAACACGGCGAAGGCGGACTGCATGCGCTGTTGCGGCGTTCCATCCTGGCGGTACTGAACTCTGGCGCCAATACTGACGATGCCCGCGCGGTCCTGCAGAAATACCAGGACTTCGAAGTCGGATTCAAGCAACAGGACCGCGGACTGAAGGTCACCCTGAAAGGCGCGCCGGCGGCGGCCTTTGTCGACGGCACGATGATTCGAGGTATTCGGGAACTGCTGTTCGCCGTGCTTCGCGATATCGTATTTACCGACCACGAACTGCGTGCAGCCGGCAGGTTCGACCTGAAATCATCGGCGAACATAACCAATGCCGTTTTTCACATCTTGCGCAACGCCCGGATTCTGCAGTTGCCTGTAAAACCGGACCTCGTCGTGTGCTGGGGAGGTCATGCGATCAGCAGGGACGAATACGATTACACCAAGAAAGTTGGTTACGAGCTGGGTTTGCGTGCCCTCAACGTATGCACGGGTTGCGGTCCGGGGGCGATGAAGGGACCAATGAAAGGCGCAACGATCGGCCACGCCAAGCAACGCATTCACAACGGCCGCTACATAGGCATCACGGAACCCGGCATCATCGCAGCCGAGTCACCGAACCCAATCGTAAACTCGCTGGTGATAATGCCGGACATGGAAAAACGACTCGAAGCATTCGTGCGAATCGCGCATGGCATCGTGGTATTTCCTGGCGGTGTTGGTACGGCGGAAGAAATACTGTATCTACTCGGTATTCTGCTGCATCCGGATAATCGCGAAATGCCGTTGCCCATGATTATGACGGGCCCGCCGGAAAGCGAATCGTATTTCCGGCAGATTGATGAGTTTGTCTCGGAGACGCTTGGTTCCGAAGCACAGAGGCGATATACGATCATTATCGGTGATCCCGAAAAAGTAGCACGCAAGATGTCAGAGGGTATCAATGAGGTCTGGGAGTTTCGTAAGACACACGGCGAGGCTTATTATTTTAATTGGCGAATGGTAATTGACGAATTATTTCAGAAGCCGTTTAAAGCAACTCATGAGTCGATGCGTGCCATCGACTTGACCAGCGATCTCCCGGTGCATGAACTGGCTGTAAACTTACGCCGCGTTTTTTCAGGCATCGTGTCCGGCAATGTACGTCATGACACGATGGCCGAGATCGAAAAGCTGGGTCCCTTCGAAATCTGCGGCTCCAGGCGACTGATGAATTTGCTCGATGGTGTGCTGACAGATTTTGTTAAACATGGCCGCATGAAGCTCGCAAGTGAATCTTACAGACCTTGTTACCGGGTGCTGAGCTAGCTGTGAATTCCGCATCGGTGATGT
>JADFGH010000379.1 GCA_022567775.1 Pseudomonadota bacterium
TAATACCTGCATACTCGAATATTCCGGTGATTTCGCACCGAGCTCGCGCGGGTCAAAATCGGGTTGGGCATCCTGCTCTTTTTGCAGTATTCGCGCAATGCCGAAATCAAATAATTTCACCTCGCCGTCCGGCGTGATCCTGACGTTGCCTGGATTAACGTCGCCGTGGACAACACCACGCTTATGGGCGTATTCGAGTGCCAGGCTTACCTGCTTGATAATATCCATCGTCGTTTCGGGATCGATCTTCTTGCTGCCGGATTCCTCCAGAATGGATGCCAGCGATTTTCCCTCGACCCACTCCATGACAATGAAATACAGGTCGTCTTCCCGGTCGAGATCGATGAAGCGCACAATATTCCGGTGCGACAGGCAACGGCCTTTTGCCACTTCCTGTTGCAGTGCTCGAAGCGCGTTTGCATTGCGCGATAACGCCGAGGGCAACAGTTTGATCGCGACATGGGTATCGCCCTCTTCTGCTTCCGCAAGCCTCTGGTCGAGCGCTCTGTAAACAACGCCCGTGCCACCGCCGAGTACCTGCTGTTGCAGCAGGAACCGGTCACGCAGAATCGTGCCAACCTGAATCTGCCTGGGCGTTGTTTTTTCGACGGGCACTTCGTCGGGCACTTCGTCGCCAATAACGACAGTGGCGACGAACGGCACTTCTTCGCCAATAACCAAAGTGGCGGCGTACGCGGCTTCCTCGCTGGTGGCCGGGTCACTGTCAGCCGTCAACGTCGGGACATTGTCGCCCAGTATCCGGTCGAGCATTTTCTGCACCAGCTCGAAGCTCTCCGGCCGCAGATCACCAGACTCGAATCGCTTTTGCAGGGAGTCGCGTATGCGTGCCTCGCTGCCATCGTTTTTCGACAGCAGCTCCTTGATCGCGACGTGAATTTCCGCCAGCACGGTCTCGTCATCGGCTGACGTTCCAAGCCGGTTCTCTAAATCCGAAAGCTGCAGCGAATCGGATGGTTTCAGGTTGTCAGAGTTGGCGCTCATACCCGGTACGAAGTCGTTCAGCTACCTCACCTCAAATCAAGGACTTACATCCACCAAGTGTAGCCCGAAAAATGTGGCCGACTCTGGGAACTGGTCGTCAGATTACCTTACCGGGATTCATGAGGTTTTTCGGGTCCAGTGCCGCTTTGACGGCCTTCATGAGGCCTGTTTCGGTCTCGCCGCGATACCGGACCAGGTACTCGCGTTTGGCCTGCCCAATGCCGTGCTCGGCGCTGATACTGCCGCCAAACGAATCCACGATGTCATAAACCAGGGATGCGAGCGCCCGCCCCTGTGCCAGGAACTCCGCCGCCGACCCGTCTTTCGGCTGGCTGAGATTGAAGTGAATATTGCCATCGCCCACATGGCCGAAAGCAACCACCCTGGTTCCAGGAACTTCACTGGTTACGGCGGCCTCGGCAACACGGATAAAGTTGCCAACCTCAGCAACAGGAATGGAGATATCGTGCTTGAGGCTGGCGCCTTCTCTCTTCTGGGATTCCGAGATCGAGTGCCGCAGGCGCCAGAGATCATTCGCCTCCGAGCGGTTCTTCGCGATAACCGCATCTGTAATCAAAGCTGATTCGTGCAACGACATCAGCATTGCTTCAAAATCATCGCCTGTCGATTCCCGCGATGTCTCGAGCAATACGAACCACGGAGATTCCTGATCGAGGGGAAACCGGGTTGACGGAATATGCTTCAGGCAAAAGCGGACCGCGCGTGCGGGAATCAGCTCGAACGCCTGTAACTGATCGGATAACTCCACCCGCAAAGCCGCAAGTAGTTCGACCGCCGCATCGGGTGATTCGACTGCAAACAGAACTGTTTCCGGATTTCGGATTGCAGGATACAGACGAAGGCTTGCCGCAGTAATGATGCCAAGCGTGCCCTCCGCGCCGATAAACATCTGCTTCAAATCATAACCGGCAGTATCCTTGCGCAGCGTACGCAATCCGTTCCATACGGTTCCATCGGCAAGGACGACCTCGAGCCCGAGCGCCAGCGCCCGCGCAGTGCCGTAGCGAAGGACATTGATACCCCCGGCATTCGTCGAAAGATTGCCGCCGATCTGGCAGCTACCCTCGGCGGCGAGACTCAGCGGAAAAAATCGACCGACATCCTCTGCGGCTTTCTGGATGCTCGCGAGCGTGCAGCCGGCCTCCGCACAGAGCGAGTAGTCCCGTGCCGATACGGAGCGAATGCGGTTCATGCGCGACAGAGACAAGAGGACCTGTTTGCCTGTCTCATCCGGAATAGCACCGCCGCAGAGGCCGGTATTGCCGCCCTGCGGCACGATTGCGGTTTCCGACTTCGCACAGGCCCGGACCACGCGTGCGACCATTTCAGTCGATTCCGGAGAGACCATTAGCAAGGTCTTACCGTGCCAGGTAGCGCGCCATTCCGTGAGATGCGGTTCA
>JADFGH010000380.1 GCA_022567775.1 Pseudomonadota bacterium
CTATGTGCATGGACCGTAGCAGGGAGATCGCGGAGGCAACTGTGATCCCTTTCACATAACGCGGGCGACAGGCATAATGCCAACCACCGAATGGCAGCTGTTGTGACCTGCATCACAGAGCGTGCACGGTCCCTGCGGCTAATCTCGCAAACTCGAACCCAAACAGTCAGGAGCCGATTGCATGAGTCTTGCAGCACTGAGCGGCGCAACCACGATTGCTTTTGCAAGCACTATCTTATTTCTGCTCATCGTCAAATCCTGGCATGTATTTGCGCAATCCATTGGCCCGAAAACCCGATTCCCGAACAGCATCATGGTCGAGGCTGCGCAGCGATTTCGCGATAAACTGGAACGACTTGGGCGTGAGCAATCACTGTTTCTGATTGCAGCGCTGGTCTTTTCGGTCATCTTTGCGATCAATTACCTGTTGCCACCGCAGGGGATGTTTGAAGACCTGCCGCAATGGCAATTGATTCTTGTACTGGTGCTTTTCGGCGCCGCAGCCCTGTACACCGCGTATCGCTTGATTCACATCGTCATCGCAAAGCGGCGTCTTGCGTTCATACGTGACGCCAACATGGCCACCGGCCACGCATTGCAAAAGCTCACGGCCAATCAGAATCGTGTGTTCCACGACGTACCGTGTGGTGCCGGCATCATCGACAATGTCGTCGTTGGACGTCACGGCATTTACACGATCAGCGTCATTGCCAGGAAACCCGGAAAAGATAATGCCGTTAGCCTGCGCGGCGACAAATTGACATTCGCGACAGGTGACGTTTCGATGTCCGTCGCGCGCTGCGGTGCGAAGTCCGGACAGCTCGCGAAGGAGATCGGAAAATTACTGAAACACAATGTACGCGTCCGCTCTGTCGTCGTGGTACCGGGCTGGGAAGTCGAATCGCAGACAAGCGAAGCATACCTGGTCGTCAACGAGCGCAATCTTGCGATGCTCAGCGGGTGGAAGGATCCGAAGGATTTCCTGATGAACGAAGATGTGGATACGGTACAGAAGATGCTGACAAAGCGCTGCACACGCTTTAGAAAGTAATTCGCGGCTGAAGCCGCTCCTACAATCGCTCCAGCCGCGCCGGCAATTGACCCTTGTCGAGTACATCGTTCAGTTCCTCGGCCAATTGCTCGCACGCGGCAACTGCGGATCGCCAGACCTTCACGCGAAGCGCCGGCGACATCGTTGTGAAGTCGCTTCTGTCCGGAATTTTGCTGTTGGGCAATCTGTGTATGAACTCGGCAGACGGGAAAATCAGTATTGTTCGGTCCGTATGTTTGGGATTCGGGCGGCGCCAGGCCAACTTTTTGTCAAACCATCCTGGAATGAGTTGTTCGAAAAAATGCGGGAATAATGTCAGCCGATCCGGGTCACTCAATGGAAGATCGAGGTGATAATCGATGATGCCGCCGTCACGGTAAACACCTTCGGGTGCACCATCGATGTCCCTGACGCCCTGTAAAACGAGCGGAATGGCTGCGGATGCCAGGACCGCATCAACAAAGTTTGTTTCAGTCAGCCTGATGCGGTCAAGCGGAAAACCGCTTGCATTATAAAAGGGCGGCAGGTCGCGCGGATCGTAAAACAGGCTGCGCCGGAAAAAGATGCCAAGCGATTTTCGGCTGACAAAATTCGATGCCGCTGCAGCAAGCAGCCCACCCGCCAGTAACGGGCGCAATTCACTGGAGGTAAACAAGCGGCTGCGCACGGTCATGACGTGAGTGCGGAAAAGTCGATGATTAATGATGTCCTGCGGACCGCTTTCCCCCAACAATGCTTCCAGAATTTCGCGGCTCTTGCTGGTGATCTCCGCAACATCGGGTTGATCGCTGTACGTCTGCTCGAGGTAGGCCGACTCGAATCGTTCAATTGCGTTCCTCGGTGAAGATTGCGCATAACAGCAGAAACGCCAGGCGCCGATCGAGGATCCAATCAAATGCACTGGTCCGGAAAGTTTGGGCAGGATTCTCTCCGTGATGACGCGATCCAGCTGGCTCAACACCAGCCACTTTGCGCCACCGGAGGCACCGGCAATAGTGCCGATCCGCTCCTCCGAGAAGCCGCGTGTCTTGATGTCCTTGTAGGCCGCAGGGCCCGCCTTGAAGCGCAATGCTCTGTTATTCAATTGAACTGTTCCCTACGGTTTCGGCTGGCCTATGATCCGGAAACTGAAGCTGTACGCAAGGGCGCACCAGGACTGATATGTGTCGGTCCTGGGGAACCGCTGCTAATGTGCGCGATCTTACCTTGATATCTCGCTTGCCCATCGTGTGGTCAATGGGGACGCGAGGCCGAACTTTCGGTAACAAGACGGACACGGGTCATATGAATTCACGTTTTAAGCAGTGTGGCCTGGTGGCACTGGCGCTAATCTTTGCAGGATGTGGCAGCGGCAGCAATCCAACCGCAGCG
>JADFGH010000381.1 GCA_022567775.1 Pseudomonadota bacterium
ACCTGATTGGGCAAAATGGACTGGCCATCGTGGTGCACAAGGACACGGAGGTTGACGATCTGTCAATGCATGAACTGCGCAACATCTTTCTTGCAAACCAACAGTTCTGGCCGAATCGCTCCCGCATCATCCTGCTGGTACGCGCGCCGCAATCAGACGAGCGCGACTTCGTACTCGATAGTATCTATCAAATGGACGAAGCCCGGTTTCGCCAATACTGGATCGCCAAAATGTTTCGTGCGGAAGTTCCCAGGGGGCCGAAAATCGTCTTCAGTACGGACATGACGCTTGACCTGGTAGTGGCAATCCCGGGTTCAATTTCGTTCATGCGCGCCGACGACGTCACCGATGAGATCAAGCTGATTCGCATCGATGGCAAGTTGCCGAGTGACGAGGGCTATCCGCTCAAATAGCAACCGCTTGCGCTGCCGCATTCTCGGGCAGCCTGACGATCAATATATCGCAGGGCAGATGATCCAGCACCTTCTCTGCCGTGCTTCCGATGATCATTCTCCTGAGTCCCCAACGGGCCAGTGCGCCCATCACCACGACATCGGCGCCGTGTGTCCGGGCAAACGTAGGCAGGAGATCCCTGGTGCTTCCCGGCAGTTGATGTGTGTGATCAGCATCAATGCTGTTGGCGGCTGCCAGTGCGTCAAGTGCCTCACGATGTTCCGCCTGGATTTTTTTCGACAGCTCATCGATCGGTAGCGTAATCGGCTTGAATGTCTTCGTAGCTTCCCTGCCGATTCCGGCGATCCGCTGGTAGGTATGCAGCAGGTGGACCTCGCCATCTGTGGGACCGGTAATTGCCTTTGCACTTTCGACGATTAGTTGGTCGAGATGCGCCGGTTTGTCATGGCTGTGTACCGGATCGACGGCGGCGACAACGACAGGTTGTTCCCTCATTTCATGAGGTTTGACGAGCCACAGCGGAACCGGGCAGGTTCGGATCAGGTGCCAGTCGGTATCAACAAAGATCGCGCGTTCGGCGATACTGTGATACTCGGTGCCCTTCATGACGTAACGAGGATGCATATCCTGTGCGAGCTGCACGATCGCATCAGCGGCAGGACGTTCCTCGAGTATGTCTGTCGATACATTGATGCCACGATCCCTTGCAGCGGATGCAATATCGTCGATCATTTCCGTTTGTGCAGTGCGAATCTGCTGGGCGAGATCACGGGTCTCGTTGGACACGAATATCCCCCTGCTTAGCGCCCCGGCGTCGGTGTCGTAAAGTATGAGGTGTAGATCACAACTGGTCAGTTGTGCCAGCCAGCTCGCGCGGTTGACAACTTCATGGGGATGATTGTCCGGTTCGACGACGACCAGAATTTTCTCGTTTTCGCTCATGCCTTGCTCCTCAGAGATACTGCTTCACATTAACAATAGGCAAAGCGTGAAACCGTCGAAATCCGTAGCCCACACTCGATTTTTCGGCTAATACCTACGCCGTATATTAACTATTTTGCACAGGGAAACATGCGTCGTCCGGGCGGATGGACATTGAGGATGAACGCGGGATAATGCCTTGCCGGTTGATTATTGGTTCGTGGTGAAAGCGGGCCGACGCTGACAATCGGGCAAAAAACCAACGACAACAAAGACGAAGATAATATGATTTTCCTGGGCAAGTTGCTGTGCGGCGGCATGACCAGCCTGGTTCTGGTACTGCCGGTGCTGGCGCAAGAGGCGGACCTGGTCTTACGCAACGGCGTCGTCTGGACAGTGGACGATAACAATCCACGGGGAGAGGCGATCGCTTCACTGAACGACAAAATTGTTTACGTCGGTTCAGATGCCGGTGTGGAGCAGTATATCGGGACAAGTACCCGGGTAGTGGATCTCGGTGGCAAGCTGGTAACGCCGGGATTCAATGACAACCACGTGCATTTCGAAAGCACGGGCAGGCTGCTTTACGGCCTCAGTCTCCTCGATATATCGGACCAGGCCGGTTTCGTGGCGAGGATTCGCGACGTACACGAGCGCTACGCGCCGGGAACCTGGATCGTCGGCGGCGACTGGTCAGCGTATGAGACCTGGGCCGCCGGCGATATTGGCGAGGCAGGGCGGCAAGTCAATCCGGATGACCTTTACGGCAACCTGTTCCTGCCGAACAAGGGAATGATTGATGATTTCACCCGGGATCGCCCGGTGCTCGTGCGGCGTTTCGACCGCAAGGTCTACATGGCAAACAGTGCCGCGCTCGAGCGGGCCGGCATCAGATCGGGCACCCCGGATCCGCCGGGAATTTCTGTTGAACGATCTGCGGCCGGCGAACCAACCGGTGCCCTGTTCAATCCGGTCTCGGGCGCGGTCGAATCGACTGTCCTGGTGCGCGATAACGTAAGCGCATTATTCCGTGACCTCATTCCGGAGCCCTCCCGCAAGCAGCGAATCGCCGAGACGCTTGAAGC
>JADFGH010000062.1 GCA_022567775.1 Pseudomonadota bacterium
CCGGGTTGCGCGCGCGAAAGAGTTCGGGGAAACGCGTGGCTTCATCAAGATAATCGTGGACGCCGATTCAGAGGAAATTCTCGGTGCCGCAATACTGGGTCTCAACGGTGACGAGGCAATTCACTGCCTGCTGGACACGATGTATGCACGGCAGCCTTATACGGTGATCTCACGCGCCGTGCATATTCACCCGACAGTGGCCGAACTGATACCCACCGTGTTACAGGAAATGCAGCCCCTGGAATAAGCTCGTATCAGTTGCCGTTCGCTTTGAACTGACTCAGGGCCTCGCGAATTTCGTCCGGGATCACCTGGGATTCCAGGTTGCCGTCTTCCAGGATCTTTGCGAAAACGCGAGTGGCTTTGCCTTCAGTGACTTGCTGTCCATTACGAAGATTGACGGCGTTACAGTGCCAGTGCACCGTTTTCTCGCGGATCTCGAGCAAGGTCAGCGTGCACTGCACCCGATCGCCATACGCGGCGGGTCCGACGAATCGAAACTGGATCTCGCCCATGACGAAGGCGCTGCGATCTTTCGTAATCATTCGATTGATTGGATGACCGATCCGCCGAAACAACTCGTGTTCGATTTCATTGAACCACGCCACTTCCCGCGCGTAATAAACGAGGCCGAAAGGGTCCGACTCACCCCAGTTGACGGTCAATTCCTGTGTATAAGCTGACATTGTCGATCCATGCGTGAAACCAGCGCGCATGGTACCAGTGATACTCGCATTGGCAAGATTTGAGTCCGGAAGCCTGTCAGCTCCACTCCACCCACAGTTCTTTCGGTCCCCGGAATTGTACTGTCTCGATCATTGCGAAAGACTGGTCGTCGACCAGCCGCAGGTCCGGCAAGCTCTGCGTAAGCTCTTCCAGGATGATCTGCAGCTCGAAACGGGCCAGCGGCGCGCCGAGGCAGAAATGATTGCCAAATCCGAACGAGATATGGGCGCGGGCATCCTTGCGATGCATATCGAAAAGTTCGCTGTTCTCGAATTTGTCTTCGTCGCGATTTGCTGACGCCAGGAAACAAAGTACGCGATCTCCAGCGGCGATGCTCACGCCAGAAATCTCGACAGGCTGCCTCGCGAGGCGGCGCCAGGCGACTACGGATGGCCGGAACCGCAGAATTTCTTCAATTGCACCGGGAATGAGATCTGGCTTTTCAGCAAGCTCGGCCCACGCCCCTTCTTCCTGTAGCAATGTGAGTATGGCGTTGGCTGACGCATTCGTGGTGGTCTCATGACCCGCGAGTAGCAATCCGAAGACGACATTGTTTATGTCCTCGATCGATAGCGCGGATTCGTCTTTGGCCCGGGTTGCCAGCATGTCACTCGGCAAATCGTCACCCGGCTCATTCATTTTCCGTTGCACCAGGTCGAGACAGTAATCCCAGTAATCCGCGAGGTTGTTTGCCGCCTCGAGCTGACGCTCGCCGTGCAGCCTGCCAAACGTCAGCAACAGGCGATCGTCCGCCCATCGTTTGATATGCGCGACATCCTCCGGCGGCACACCGAGCAGTTCGAAAAGAACCAGCGCTGGCAATTCATAGACGCACTGGGCCACCAAGTCGGCACGATTATCTTCAATGAACTCACTGACCGACTCATCCACGAGTTGCCTGATATAAGGCTCCAGCGCCTTCATGCGACGCGGCGCAAAAGCCAGCTGCGTGTGGCGGCGAATCCGCGCGTGGTCATCCCGGGTATTGTTGGAAAGCGTCGGGCGCGGTGTGAACTTGCGCTGCTTCAGAAGTTCGACAACCTCGTCCGTAAACGGCTCCAGCGGTTGTAGCGTGATCTCTGCGGAGAAATTCTCGGTGTCTCCCAAAATCCGTTTGACATCGTCATACTTGCTGACCGCCCAGTAGCCGATATCCGGCAGGTAGGTGACAGGACTTTCCGCGCGCGCCTGTTTGAGGGTTGCCTCGAGTTGCTGGTTCGACAAGTCAAACAATTCCGAAAGTGCCGTTACCGGGCAGGCATGGCCGGTCGCATCATTCACAGCTTGACTCTCCCGGAGTTCACCTTGAGGGCAGTTGGGCTTCTACCAGCGCAACCCAGTAGTCGGCGCCAACTGTCAGTATTTCGTCGTTGAGATCGTAATTGGGATTATGCAGCGTAGCACCGCAATGGCCATCCAGGCCATTGCCGATCAGGATGTAACAACCCGGCTTCACTTGCAGCATTCGCGCAAAATCTTCGGATGCGCTGCACGGCGGGCAATTCGCATCAACAGCGGGCTCGCCAGCCACCTTGCGAGCGGCGGCGATCGCGGCAGCGGTCTCATCAGCTGTGTTCACGGTCACAATGAAGTCGTTTCGGTACTCAACTGAACCCTCCGCGCCATGGGCGGCAGTGATTCCGGCAACGATCTCCCGCATGCGCGCTGCGATCAACTCCTGCGTGTTCGTGGACATGGCGCGACAGTCACCCTTGATAGTGACGGTTGACGGGATAACGTTGCGGGCGCCATCGGTCAGGACCTCGGTTACCGAGACGACGCCCCAATCCTGCGGCGCCACGGACCGGGAAACGATTGATTGCAGGGCCAGAATCACCTCCGCAGCAATGACAACCGGATCAATCGCGCGATCAGGCATGGAGGCATGGCCGCCTCGGCCTTTGATGGTGATGACGAAGATGTCCTCCGAGGTCATGATCGCGCCTTTCCTTACGGCGAAATGGCCCGCTGGAATTCCGGGCATGTTGTGCATGCCGTACACCGCCTGCATCGGAAAGCGCTCGAAAAGACCATCTTCGATCATTGAAAGCGCGCCGCGCCCGTCTTCCTCGCTCGGCTGAAATATGAAATAGACGGTGCCGTCGAATTCGCCTGACCCGGCAAGTTGCCGCGCGGCGGCAAGCAGCATTGCGGTGTGTCCGTCATGACCGCAACCGTGAAAAACGCCATCGTGGACCGAGCGATGTTCGAAAGTGTTGGCTTCCTGGATCGGCAGTGCATCCATATCGGCACGCAGGCCGATAGCCTGGTGAGCAGCGCCGCGCTTCAACACGCCCACTACGCCCGTCGTCCCGATAGCGGTATGCACGTCGAGTCCGAATTCGGCGAGCAAGCTCGCTACTTTGCCGGCGGTACGATCTTCCTGAAAACCAAGCTCCGGATGCTTGTGAATATCCTGACGCCAAGACCGTGCATCCTTTTGAATATTTCGCAATTGACTCTCGGTTCGCGATGTTACGCTCACTGTCGTTCTGACATTCTATCGCTCGCTGGGGAAAGCTCCAGCGAGACCTCGTCATACTCTCTGGCAATGGTATCGAACCTGTCGATCAAATTAACACGATATTCGCTCCTGTTAAGTCGATCGACCTATGTGTGAACCGTGTCTACGCAATCAACATAATGTTTTATTCGAAAGCAGAATATCCGGCAATTATGTCGAATCATAACTCATTGATTTCAGAAGTCTTTTTTTTAAATTTGCATCGGGTTCATGAATATCGAAAGCAGTTGTTGACACCGCAATTTTGCATGTGAAACGCTTCACGAACCATTGATAAAGGCACTCCTTCCGTGAGGAAGGGTCGCAAAGCCACCGGTCTAAATACTCGTCAGACAGCGGAGTTACCACGATGAATTTTGTCCTTAATATTACACCCTGGCCTGTTCTCTCTGCATTGTTGTGGATAGTACTGGTCATTGCAACGCTCTATCTCGCACGGCCTACGGCGCACAAACTCATTTTAGCTGCAGGCAATTCGCTCCACAAAATGTTTCGTATTGCATCCGTGTCAGTCGCAGGTGCCGAAAAGGGTCTCGCGAACAGAAACCGCGAAGTGCTGCTGGCCGCGGGTCGTGAAGCAAAGGAGCGAATCGTCGAGCGGGAGTTCGATCGTATCAACGAGACGGTCCGCAAGGACCTCGCGAATTATTCGGCATTGCATCGGAGCCTGAGTGAATCCATCGGCCGTATCGAACAGGATCACAAGGATGCTGTCGACGTGCCACCCGATCCGCCTGGCTGGGTGAACGCGGTTAAAGCAGTCGCCAATATCGATTCAAGAGAAGGCCGCGTTGGCATCGGCAACGTGCTGAGCGACATTCACAAATCGCTCGTCAAGGCACACAAGGAAGCCATGGTGATGTATCGGGAGGCGAGCAGTAAACGCCACGAATTGCTCAGAAAGATGCGGCCGGAATGGCGGCAAATCGAGCAGACCCTGAACAAGGTCGGGAAAAACGTCGACAGCCTGATTAGCCGCTCGGTAACCATCGACCGTCACATGCAGGAATACGAGGACATCGTCCAAGGCGAGGACCGGGCAGTCTCGGTTCTCTCTTCGTCTTCACTGGTCTATTTCTTTGTTTCCGCAGGGGTCCTGATCATTGCCCTTGGTGGCGCCATGATCAACTTCTCGCTGATCGCAAGGCCGATGGCCGAGATGGTTGGTGGAACCTCGCTGATCGGTGGCTTCAAGACCGCGGATATTGCGGCCCTCGTTATCATCCTGGTGGAAATTTCCATGGGCTTGTTCCTGATGGAATCGTTGCGCATTACGCGCCTGTTTCCGGTTATCGGTGCACTTCCTGACAAGACCCGGGTGCGTATGGTCTATATCACATTCACGATGCTGTTTTTGCTCGCGAGTGTAGAGGCCGGTCTTGCATACATGCGTGAAGTGCTGCTGCACGATGAACTTGCGACCAGTGCGTTGCTCAGAGGCGATGGTGATGTCGCGTAGCGGTAGCGGGCAACTTCATGTGGATAACGACGGCCGCACAGATGGGCATGGGATTTATCCTGCCCTTCGCACTGACCTTCGTCGCCATACCGCTGGAGACATTCGTTCACTCACTGCGTACGGTCATCGGTCTGCTCGCGATCGGAACATTGCGTTTCATGTCGCTGGCACTCCGGCTGTCCGGCAACGCCTTCCGTTATCTTGGTGTGCTGTTTACTCAGTTATATGACCTGCCGTTGTTCATTCCGCTGTGGTGGGCTGCGAGGGAACCCGCTGCAGCCAAGCCAGGCGATACCGGCTTATCGGAGTTACGATCATGAAATCACTCAATCTGTTGGCATGTTGCCTGTTGCTTGCCAGTTGCGGGCCGTCTCAAGCGCCTAATTCCGGCGTGTACATGCTGGTCGATACTTCCGGCACCTATCGTGACGAAATTCAGAAGGCGGAGCAGATCATCCGCTATACCTTGTCCCGACTCGACGCCACGGATTCATTCGCGGTTGCCCGGATTGATACCGGCAGTTTCAGTGAGAAGGACATTATCGCAAAAATGACGTTCGACGATCGTCCGAGCACCATTAACCGTCAGAAGCGACTGTTTGCGGAGCAAGTCCAAAAATTCGTGAATGAAGCGAAATCGGCTCCGTACACTGATATCACGGGCGGATTGCTGCAGGCTGTGGAATATCTCAATGAAAAGGGGCCGACAGTCAAGACCGTGCTGATTTTCTCCGATCTCAAAGAAGAGCTGGAGGAAGGGTACATTCGTGATATCAGTTTCGAACTGGACGGTTTCAACATCATTGCGCTGAACGTCACCAAGCTCCGGTCAGATAACATAGACCCGCGCGAATACCTGGCGCGGCTTGATGAGTGGCAGGCAAAGGTCGAAAAATCTGGCGGCACCTGGCGCGTAATCAACGATCTCGATGGGCTGGAGGGATTGCTTTAACGGCAACTCTTCAATAGAGGTCGAGAACCGCTCAGCGAGGCCAAATGAGTACCAGATACCGCCAAAAGGGCCAAAAACTTGATTTTCATCACGTTCCCGCTGGTCGCACTTGCATGCCGGCAGATCCTATTTAACAATTTTGCCGCGATCAGGATTCCGGGCAGGGGTAGGCCATGAGTGGCTTCGATTTGGAAACAGGGCTATTTCTACTGGGTGCTGCCATCCTCGGCGGCATCATCAGCTGGTCTGTTCGCGGCCGGCAAAACGCTCGAAACCTCAACAAAATGGACGAGGACTGGAAGGCCCGCCTGGGCAAGACCGCTCACCAGAACAAACAGCTCAATGGCGAAATTGTCACCCTGAAAAAATCAGTGGCGGGCGCAAAATTTATTATTCAGAATCACACGGTCGTGGCCAAAAAGCTGCAGACAGAGATCGAATCGCTGCGCGAAAAAGCAAACGCGCTGTCGAAAAATCTGTTCGTGATTGGTGCAGAGAGAGACGAACTCAAAAGCAAGATGTCGACCCATCCAGACGTACTGAATTCTGCAAATCAACGAATTGCAGAGTTGCAGACAGCATTCAAAAAGACTCAGGAAATTTACAAGATACAACTTGAGACCGGGACGGAAGAGCGCAAGGTGCTCGAGCGAAAAATCGCAGACGCCAGGACCGAACAACAATCCCTTAACAATTTGCTTACGTCAGCCAGGTCTGAATACGACTCGGTGAGCAGCCTTCTGACATCGGCTCAGTCCAAACTGCAGCATCTGGAATCAGTTGAAGGAAAAGTCATCTCCCTGGAAGCCGACAACGCACAACTCAAACACGAGAATACCCTGGCAGCTCAAGGAGCCGAATCACTACGCCGGGATGTTGCCGAATTGAATACGCTGAAGAAGCAAAACAAGGAATTGGTGTCTTGCCTGGAGTCGATGGAAAGCAGCCGCAAACAACACGAAGCCGACGCCCGCCGATATCGTAGTCAGGCTGAGGAATCCGAGCAGGTATCCGATACGCTGCGATTCAAGATGGGGGACATAGAAAAACATTGGGCCAAGATGCAAAGTGTGGAAGAAAAAACAAAAAAGAAACCGAAAGCAAACGCAAAAAACGCCGGCAACGGTAAGACCAGAACCCCGTCGATGTTTGGCCAGAACAAGCCCGAGGGTGAGAGCGACGACCTGACGCAGATCATCGGTATCGGAAAGGTGTTTGAGGCAACCTTGCACGACCTCGGTATTTATCAATTCCGGCAGATCGCAGCATTCGGGCCGGCCGAGATCGCCCGAATCAACTCAGAGTTGAAGGAATTCAAGGGCCGGATCGAGCACGACGACTGGATTGGCCAGGCAAAAGAACTGCATTTCAAGAAGTACAGCGAGTCCGAATAACAAAATGAAATCGCGGCGGGACGCCGCTCCTACGGCCGCTTCCACGGCAGGTCGGATTAGACCTGTCGATCTCGATCAATGGTAATTGATATCGCCGGCCTGTGCGTAATCTACGCTAGACTGCCCTCTCTGGATACACACCGTACGTCGTTTGCTCGAAAGCTGGCCTCCAGAGGCGGAACATGAAAAACAATTTTTCGTATTTACTCGTCGCGCTTCTGATACTGATTATCGGCGTGCCGATAGCCTATGACCTCGAACTAATATCACTGCCGTTATCCAAAGTACTGGGTATTTCGAGTCTGCTTGCCATTGGTGTCGGCAGCCTGCGCGGTGCCGGTCGGCTGTTTCACGTTGCCATATTCCTGGTAGTCGCCGGGATCATTTTGAATATTCTGTCCGTCGCGCTTGACAACGACGCACTGCACATCATCTCGCAACTGACCCTGTTCGTTTTCCTGTTGCTGGCAACTTTCAACACCCTGCGCAAGGTTGCCGTTGGCAACGACATTAGCCTGAACAGAATTGTCGGCGCAGTCTGTGTCTACCTGCTGCTCGGCGTAATGTGGTCGATCGCCTATTCTGTTCTCGAATATTCGCAGCCGGGCTCATTCAAGGGCCTGACTGAGCTGGCTTCTACGGCATGGAATCCCGACTGGATCTATTTCAGCTTTGTGACGATTACGACACTCGGGTACGGTGACATTACGCCATTGACGCAGACCGCCAGGTCTCTCACTTTCTCGGAAGCGATTGTTGGTCAGTTCTATATCGCGGTGCTCGTCGCGGGACTCGTCAGCGCATACATCTCTGCAAAGCAAAATAGCAGCAAAAGGGATTGACGGCGTGCTCGATTATCTTATTCCGGTTCAGCTGCCGGTTTTCGTCGCCATAACGCGTCGAACACGAACACTGCGCCAGTGCCGTAGATCGTTGCCCATATGAACATTTGCAAGCGCGACCAGAAAGCGGCATCGGCGCTTGCACCGGTCTGGCCATCGAGCACCGCCGGGGCGAGCACCACGATCATCGTCAGGTAACCATATGACCATGTCGCGCCTGCCGGCTGCAGGCTTCGGCCGGCGAATATCTTCGGGCCCATGATCAGGCCACCCAGCCCAATCAGTAGCACATACAAAAGGAGTGACGGCCAGATGCTCAGTGCCTGCCAGGCCACAATCGCACCAATTCCACCGATGACCGTCGACATGAGCAGGGACTTTCCCGCCTGGCGTGACTGGTCGACGCCGGCCTGCTGGCCCATCGAGGCGACCTTGATCATGAACGCGGCATAACTGGCGCTCGCGCTGGACAACAGGAACCACAGGATCACGGGCATAACGATAAGCATCGAACGCCATGCGCTCCGCCGGGCAACGGTGGGGTCCGGCTTCTGCACTTTGGCTTGAACACGCGGCGCCTGCACAGGTTCTGAACGTGCCATCGAATCGGGAAGTATCGCGTGCGCCACCCATACAAACAGAACACCAAAGACGGCGCCGGTACTCAGACCACCCAACAGTGCCAGCACAGCATCTATCGACACTGAGCCGATCGAGGTCACGAGCGCCAGGCCGACTGTTGCAAAGGCGCCAATCACCTGCGAACCGCCACGAGCCGTGTAATAAAAGCTGTGATAGAGAGCAAGACCGAGCAACAGGATTCCAACCATTCTCTGGTTCAGCATAAACGGCAGGAATATGAGCCCCGCATGGATCGCGACGACGAACACCAGGATGAACTTGATTCCAGCGTTGAGCTTCAACACCGGCAAGGGCAACGACAGAATAAACATCGTCAGCACCGGCGCAATGAATGACATCGGCCAGTTGACGATCTGCGAGAACAGCATCGACAGGGCAGTGCCGAGCGCCATGCGCAAGATGCGAACGCTCGCGATACTCATGCGGCTTGCGTCAGCAGGCTTGGCGTTATCGATTACCGAGATCCTGGAATCAGAAGGCATAAGTCAGAAGACTGGCAATTCTTATGTATGCCTTGCCGACAAAATTGAACAGCCAGTGGTCGCCTGTGTAAACAATAACCGAGGCCTGAGATCCAACACGGATACCAAGTCTCTCGGACTGTTTTTCCAGCTCAAACTCGACCTGGACAGGGAAGCGCTGCGCATCACGTAACCATTGACGGTCATTCTCGATCGTGGGCAAGCTGCCCAGCGGCGTGGAACTGACCGAAACACCAAATCCGGTGCTTCGTACGCGGCCGGAAAAGACCCTGCCGGGCAAGGAGTCGAAGAGGATTTCCACGCGGTCGCCAGGGTCGATGTGACCGAGATTATTTTCCGTAAAGTCCGCCTGTACCCAGATGTTGTGAATGGCGATGAATGTCATTAACGGCGCGCCGGCCGCGGCAAAATTACCTCTGTCAACGCGGACATCGCTTAACAGGCCATCGTCTGGCGCCCGCACCGACGTCCACGACAAATTCACTTGCGCCTGACCCA
>JADFGH010000063.1 GCA_022567775.1 Pseudomonadota bacterium
CATTCATCGCCCGCTGGGGCGGGCTCCTACGATTACTTCGTAGGAGCCCGCCCCAGCGAGCGCTTCGAATGTGAAAACATCAGATGGAGTGTCGTCGGAGCCGCCCCAGCGGGCGCTTCGAATGTGAAAACATCAGATGGAGTGTCGTAGGAGCCCGCCCCAGCGGGCGATGTTTGTGGGCCCGCGTTCGCCTATTCTTTGGGTAAATGCGCCAGTTCCTTGCGCGCCGGCTCCGCCTTCAACTCGAGATTGCCGTCCTCACCGACGCAGATGCGTACGTGACCGCCATCGGCCAGGCTGCCGAACAGCAGCTCCTCGGCCAGCGGGCGCTTGATGTGTTCCTGGATAATTCGCGCCATCGGCCTTGCGCCCATCTTGGGATCGTAGCCTCTTTCCGCGATCCAGTTTCGGGCAGCATCGTCCAGTTCAAGCGTGACATCGTTCGAGTCAAGCTTGGCCTCGAGTTCCACGACAAGCTTGTCGACGACGCGTGCGATCGAACGCGCATCGAGTGATGCAAATTGAATGATTGCGTCGAGACGATTGCGGAACTCCGGCGTAAACGATTTTTTGATAATCGCCATCACATCGCTGCTGTGATCCTGCTGCGTAAAACCGATCGATGCGCGACTCATCTCCTGGGCGCCCGCATTCGTGGTCATTACGATAACAACGTTGCGAAAATCCGCTTTGCGGCCATTGTTGTCCGTCAGGGTACCGTGGTCCATAACCTGCAACAGCAGATTGAAGACCTCGGGGTGCGCTTTTTCGATTTCGTCGAGCAGCACCACCGCGTGCGGGTTTTTGGTCACGGCTTCCGTCAGCAAGCCACCCTGATCAAAGCCAACATATCCGGGCGGTGCGCCGATTAGTCTCGATACGGTGTGCCGCTCCATGTATTCCGACATGTCGAAGCGAATCAATTCGACACCCATCACCATGGCGAGCTGCCGGGTTACTTCGGTCTTGCCGACACCTGTCGGCCCGGCAAAGAGGAACGAACCGATTGGTTTGCAGTCCTCGTTCAATCCTGACCGGGACATCTTGATAGCCGCACTAAGCGCTTCGATGGCCTTGTCTTGCCCAAAGATCGTCAGTTTGAGATCGCGCTCGAGTGTACGCAGAACATTCTTGTCAGACGCCGATACGCTCTTTGGCGGGATGCGGGCCATTTTCGCGACGATGTTTTCAACCATTGTCACCGTGACACGATTTTCGCGCTCATCCTCCGGCTTCAGGCGCAGACTTGCGCCAGCTTCATCAATCACGTCGATCGCCTTGTCCGGAAGCCGCCGATCATTTATGTGCTTCGCGGCCAGTTCCGCCGCCGCTTCGAGTGCATCGGGGTCGTAGCTGATGCCGTGGTGCTCCTCGAAACGCGTCTTCAATCCATGCAGAATCGCAATCGTCTCCTCGATGCTCGGCTCCGGAACATCGATTTTCTGGAAGCGGCGCGCAAGTGCGTGGTCTTTCTCGAAAACTCCGCGATATTCCCCATAGGTGGTAGAGCCGATACAACGAATCTCACCGTTCGCAAGCACGGGCTTGATCAGGTTCGAGGCATCCATCACCCCGCCAGATGCTGCTCCTGCTCCTATAACTGTATGAATTTCGTCAATAAAAAGAATTGCACCGGGATCGTCACGAATTTCATTGATGACCGCCTTAAGCCGTTTTTCGAAATCGCCACGATACTTGGTGCCAGCGATCAGCGTACCCATGTCGAGTGCATAGATCGTGGCGTCACGGAGTACCTCAGGCACTCGCTCCTCGACAATCAGTCTGGCAAGCCCTTCTGCCAACGCGGTCTTGCCAACACCGGCATCACCCACATACAGGGGATTGTTCTTGCGCCGGCGGCAGAGGATCTGCACCGTTCTCTCAATCTCGAGCTCTCTGCCGATCAATGGATCGATCTTGCCTTCGATGGCCCGCTGGTTCAGATTGGTTGCGTACTTTTCGAGCGCACTCGAATCGGAATCCGACCCGGGATCCAGCGAGATTTCCTGTTCGTCTTCACTGGGCTCGCTCGGCAACTGTGGCATGCCGTGGGAAATATAGTTGACCACATCCAGCCGGGATACGTCTTGCAGACCGAGAAAATAAACGGCCTGAGACTGTTTCTCGCTGAATATGGCAACCAGCACATTAGTGCCTGTCACTTCTTTCTTGCCACTCGATTGCACATGGAACACGGCGCGCTGCAACACCCGCTGAAACCCGAGCGTCGGTTGCACCTCACCCTCCTCCTCGGCCGGCATCAGCGGTGTTTTCTCGTCGATAAATTCGGCCAGCTGGCGACGCAACTGGCCAACATCTGAGTTGCAGGCTTTCAAAATCTTGTGGACTTTCGGAATGTCAAGCAGTGCAATCAGAAGGTGCTCGACCGTCATGAACTCATGGCGGTGTTCACGCGCACTCTGAAACGCCTCGTTAAGGCAAAATTCCAATTCGCTGCTCAGCATCTTCTTACCTAAAACTCCGGTCTGTAAAACTCAGGACTCTTCCATCGTACACAACAATGGGTGTTGTTGTTGCTGTGCAATACCCATTACCTGTGCGACCTTGGTTTCCGCGATATCATAGGTGAAAGTACCGCAAATTCCCTTGCCTTTGGTGTGAACCTCCAGCATGACCCGGGTCGCTTTGTTGCGTTCCATGGCAAACACTGATTCCAGGATCTCAACCACGAACTCCATCGGCGTAAAATCGTCATTGATCAGGATAACGCGATATAATGACGGCCGCTTGAGCTTGGGTGCAGCTTCTTCAACGGCGAGCGCATGGCCGTCAGGGATGGGATTGGATGATTTTCGTTCGGTCATTGCCCTGGTTTCATTGATTCGCTGGTGATTTTCGCCTGCGCGTCCAATTCATCGCCTGCTGGCGCAGAATGTCATTATATATGGAGCCTGCGGGCGGTTCTCCAAGCCTGATTCACACAATTTTCAGAATCTGCGCTGAATCGCCGCCAGTCATAATTAAAAAAATAATCAGGAATAAGAGGTATATACTTGCTGTATATAGGTTTTTTTGTGCCTGTGGGCTTGTTTACAGGGGGTTGCAGACCTTATCATCACGTTGCTGCGTTTATAGCCAGGTATGCGGTGAACCTTAAGCCATTGGCGAGGGGATAATTGGCTCCAAGCCGGACATGACTACCGAAGCAAAATGGTCTGATTTCAGTAGCTTAGACGGCGAGCGCACGCTCGCGGCGGTCAACCAGCTGTTGCCCCGCTGGGTCACCCTGGCGCTGGTCGTTGCGATCGCGTGGCAGCTCGCGCGCGTTATCTGGCTGCTGATGCCAGGATCGTCCGCGGGAGACCAGATCGTTGCGCCGCCGGGCCAGCTCCAGACTCCAGCGGCCCTGGCCTCAAACCAGGTCGATGTTCAGTCGATCGCCACTGCCCATATCTTTGGCCACTCGAGTGCCGGGCCAGTCATCGAGGCACCCCGGCAGAGTCACGAAAACCTGTCCGAGACACGGCTCAGCCTGTCGCTGAAGGGCACGATGGCTAACACGGACGAGAAATCCTCGATCGCGATCATTGCCGACAACCGCGAAGAGGAAAAAATCTACTTCATCGGGGACACCGTCACGGCGGGTGCAACCTTGCATGCTGTGTACGCAGACAGAGTCGTGCTGAATCGCAGCGGAACGCTGGAAGTACTGAAGCTGCCTAAGGATTTTCCCAAGGGAACAAGGCAGGTCCGCCGGAATGCGACGACTGTCAGCCGGACCGCCGCGAACCTGCGAAGTATCCAGAATGTTGTCACCCAGAACGTCACCAGGCTGGCTGATGTCATCCGGCCCACCCCTTACTACGTATCCGGTCAGATGCAGGGATATCGTGTTTATCCAGGCCGCGACCGCAAGCAATTTGCAGCACTCGGACTACGACCGGGTGACCTGATCAAGGATATTGACGGCGCGGCTTTGACCAACCCGCAGCAGGCAATGCAGATTTTTCAAAACCTCGGCAACGCGGAGCAGGTATCCGTCACAGTTGAGCGCAATGGCCAGCCGCAAGTTCTCGTGCTGAGGACAAGCCAGCTGAACCTCGACGAAAATAAATGAAGGAATCGAAAAACGTGGCCAATTCGCATTCTCACAACGGACTTCGTGTATCCCTGGCGATGATTCTGTTCCTGGGGCTCGCGATGCCCGGACAGGCACCAGTGGCACAGGAAATTACGATCACGCCGAATTACAAGGACGCCGACATTCGGCAGATTATCGAAGCCGTGGGTGAGGTTACCGGACGAAACTTCATCATCGATCCGCGCGTCAGCGGCAACGTGACGATGCTGTCTTCTACGCCCATGTCCCCCGATGCATTCTATGAGGCATTTCTGTCAATCCTGGAGGTCTACGGCTATGTGGCGATAAATACCGGCGATATCACCAAGATTCTCCCCAACGCGAGTGCACGCCAGTACCCGGGAATTCTTGGCACAGACGGTGCCCTCGCCGACGACATCGTTACCCAGATTATCAAGGTGCAGAATGTCGGTGCGGCACAGCTGGTGCCCATCCTGCGGCCCCTGATTCCGCAATACGGTCACCTGGCCGCGCATCCCGGTTCAAATATGCTGATTATCTCCGACCGCGCGATGAACGTTAAACGCCTGATCAATATCATCCGGCGCATCGATCAGTCGAACGACGAAGACATCGAAATTGTGCCGCTGTCGAACGCGTCGGCTACCGAGATCGTACGCGTGTTGACCGCGCTGACGCAGGCGCCTCGTGCAGATGGCATGCCCGTCACCACCAGTCTCGTAGCAGATTCCAGGACCAACAGCGTTTTGATCGGCGGCGACAAGAGTGAGCGACTGAGACTGCGTGTATTGATTGCACATCTGGACACACCACTCGAGGACGGTGGCGATACACAAGTCCGGTATCTTCGTTATGCCGACGCCGAGGAGTTATCGACAAAACTGCAACAGCATTTTGCGCAACAGGCTACAGCAGAGGGCGCTGTGCCATCTGCAACCTCAGGCGCGCAAGTTAGCGTCTGGGCAGATTCCCAAACCAATGCGATCGTGGTCAACGCGCCGCCGAAGATGATGCGCTCACTGATGGGAATCGTCGATAAGCTGGACATTCGGCGCGCCCAGGTACTGGTGGAAGCGATTATCGTCGAAGTGATTGCCGACAAGACTTCCGAGCTTGGCGTGACCTGGGCGGTCGACGGCACCGGCAGCAACAGTCCGCTTGGCGTGACAAATTTTCCGAGTTTCGGGCCGGGCGTGGCGCAACTCGCGGGCGTGATTGGAGGTGATACCGGCGCAGTCGATCCAGGCAGCCTCATTGGCAGCGGACTCACGCTGGGCATCGGCCGAATCAGCGACACAGGCACCAGTTTCGCGGCAATCCTGCATGCCCTCCAGGCCGACGCAAACACCAACATTATCTCTACGCCCTCCATCGTAACGACTGACAACGAAGAGGCGAGCCTCAATGTCGGCCAGGAAGTTCCGTTCGTCACCGGCTCATTTTCGAATACCGGCAGCGTCGGCGGCGCGGTGAATCCCTTTCAAACCATTCAACGGCAACAGATCGGCGTCAAGCTCGTCATTACCCCGCAGATTAATGAAGGTGACTCGTTGCTCCTGAAAATCTCCCAGGAGATTTCGAGTATTGCGTCATCTTCCGCAGGTGCGGTCGATCTGATCACCAACCAGCGAATTATCGAAACGACGGTCATCGTCGATGACGGCGAAATCCTGGTACTCGGTGGCCTGCTTGAAGACACATTACGCGAAAGCAATCAGCGCGTGCCGATTCTCGGCAGCATCCCGATCCTTGGCGCCCTGTTTCGCAGCCAGAAAACAGATTCGGTCAAAACCAACCTGATGATATTCTTACGCGCGAAGATTTTACGAAACAGCATGCAGACGGCCTTTGAAACGAATGCCAAATACACCGCGATCCGCAAAGTGCAGCGCCAGAACGCAACTTACGGATTCTTGCGGCCAACGGCACGCCCGATGTTGCCGCCGATCGAGACCTACAACACTCCCAGTTCGGAAAATTCGACGCCTCAGCCGGAGTCGGACGAATAAGCGGCTGGGACAGGCACCAGGCTCCACAGATGGAGAGTCATACCGAAATTGTGCTGGAGGGTGACGGCACTGCGGGAGCCGATCCTGTCGCATCAGAAATACCTGTTGCAAGGACGCTGCCGTTTTCCTTCGCCAAGCGCCATGGCGTACTCATTCGCGAGCTTGACGGGGGCGTTGCCGACGCCGTCTACCGTAGCGGCGCCTCACCGTTGAGCCTGGCGGAGGCGCGCCGTTTCGCAGGAGTGCCATTGCGCCTGACGCGCGTTACTGCGGAAGCCTTTGACGGCATGCTGCAACGGGCCTATGAGCAGGGTAGCCACATGGCTATGCAGATGGTTGGCGATCTGGACGAACACACCGACCTGCTGCAAGTCGCGCAGGAGCTTCCCGAGCCATCTGATCTTCTCGAAAGTGTCGACGACGCGCCAATTATTCGCTTCATCAATGCTGTCCTGACCGAAGCTATAAAGGAAAATGCGTCCGACGTTCATATCGAGCCTTACGAGAATCGTCTTGGCGTGCGCTTCCGGGTAGACGGCGTGCTGCACGAAGTCCTGCAGACAAGGCGTGCGCTGGCTCCACTCGTCGTCTCAAGAATCAAGGTCATGTCCAAGCTCGATATTGCCGAAAAACGGTTGCCGCAAGACGGCCGCATATCACTGAAAATCGCCGGGCGAGCCGTTGACGTCCGCGTTTCGACGATGCCATCGGGTCACGGTGAGCGTGTCGTCCTGCGATTGCTGGATAAGCAGGCGGGGCGTCTCAACCTGACATCGCTCGGCATGGACGACAAGTCCCAGGCGTTGATGGATAAGCTGATTCACAAGCCTCACGGAATCATTCTGGTGACAGGACCGACCGGTTCAGGCAAGACAACTACGCTCTATGCAGCGCTTGATCGCATTAACGACAACAGCCGCAACATCATGACCATCGAGGACCCGATCGAATATTTCATCGATGGCATCGGGCAGACCCAGGTCAATAACAAGGTGGAAATGACGTTTGCGAGGGGACTTCGCGCGATACTTCGGCAAGATCCTGATGTCGTGATGGTCGGCGAGATTCGTGATCTCGAAACTGCTGAAATCGCGGTCCAGGCAAGTCTTACCGGTCACCTCGTGTTGTCCACATTGCATACGAATACCGCGGCGGGCGCAGTCACCCGGCTGCGCGACATGGGTATTGAGCCCTTTCTTCTTTCATCCAGCCTGATCGGCGTTCTGGCGCAGCGGCTGGTACGTGTCCTGAATGACGATACCAAGATTTCTTATACTGCCCGGGACTACGAATGCCGGGCGCTGAACCTGGATCTGGAAACTCCGCCGACACTGTACCGGCCTGGCGAAGACGAAAACACCGGATTCCGCGGCCGCACAGGCATCTACGAATTAATCTGCCTCGACGACAGAATGCGCGCAATGATTCACGACGGAGTCAGTGAACAGGAATTCGAAAAATACGCGAGGACCATTACTCCGGGCATTCGCGACGACGGCCGGCGCCGGGTCCTCAGTGGCGATACAACAATCGAAGAGGTGTTGCGCGTTACTCGCGAGGACTAATTTGTCTACGCCCCCCCAGCGGCGGGTATAATTCACCTTGTTTTTCGTACTGAGAAAACTCCATGGGCGCGTTTGAATTCGTCGCACTCGACAAGAGTGGCAAGGAATCCAAAGGACTCCTCGAAGGTGATACGCCCAAGCACGTTCGCCAGCTGCTTCGCGAGCGGCAATTGCTTCCGATCAGTGTCACCGAAGTCGCCAGGAGGGAATCACGCCGCCAGGCAAGCTTTTCTTTTCGACGCGGCCTGTCGGCCACCGACCTGGCGCTCCTGACGCGGCAACTTGCAACATTGTCCCAGGCAGGCCTCCCCCTTGAAGAAGCTTTACTTGCCGTCAGCGAGCAAAATGAAAACCCGCGGGCAAAGAGCATCCTGCTTGGCGTTCGATCACGGGTGATGGAAGGACATTCGTTCGCAGACGGTCTCGCCGACTTTCCACAGGCGTTTCCCGAGTTGTACCGTGCCACGGTCGCTGCCGGAGAACAGTCGGGACATCTGGATGCGGTCCTGGAGCGCCTGGCCGACTTCACGGAAACGCGCCAGATACTGCAGCAACAGGTGCGAAATGCACTGATTTATCCGATCGCACTGGTGGTCACTGCGGTCGGGATCATCAGCTTTATGCTGGCCTATGTTGTTCCCAAAGTCGTCTACATATTCGAGAACTACAACCAGCAATTGCCTCTCCTCACCCGCATCATGATCGGCGCCAGTGACTTTATTCGCGACTACTGGGCCGCGTTGATCGTCGGAATTGTCGCGACAGTAATCGGGATGCGTCAGCTACTGAAAAAAGAAGGACCGAAACGAAAGTATCACCACCTTTTGCTACGGCTTCCAGTCGTAAGCAAACTGACGCGCGGCATCAACACCGCGCGATTTACACAGACGCTCAGCATCCTCGCCAGCAGCGGCGTGCCGATTCTCGAGTCGCTGCGAATCGCCTCCCAGGTCGTGGTCAACGTACCCATGCGTGAGGCTGTTGAAGAGGCAGCATTGCGCATTCGCGAGGGTGCGATGATCAGCCGCTCGCTCGCCGCCAGTCGCCTGTTCCCGCCGATGACGACGCACCTTATTTCGAGTGGTGAGGCGAGCGGCCGGCTTGAGGAAATGCTGGCTCGCGCAGCCACCAATCAGGAACGCGAAGTTAACGCACTGATCGCGACCTTGCTGGGCATCATGCAGCCACTACTGGTCATTGTAATGGCCGGGGTGGTGCTGCTGATTGTGCTTGCCATCCTCTTGCCTATCTTCGAGCTCAATACCCTTATCAGATGACCGCCGTGATCGAAATCCGTGAAAATCAGCCACATTTGAGCACATCGAAAAAGTGTCGATGGTGTGCTTGCGCAACCCTGAATTTCACGGTATACAACGAAGGATCAATGGGGTCCGATCGATCAATGGGGTCAGACTCGATTGATTGTTAATAGCTTTCAGCGCAACGATTTTGGTGAATCAATCGAGTCTGACCCTATTGATCGACCCCATTGATCTCAAGTTTGATCCGGTCTTATCCTGAGGTTTGTGAAAATGAACAGTGAAACGGGTGATCCAAAAGCGGCAGCTGACGATACGGAAATCGACGACAACGCGATTGATCCAGAGGATCTGGCAGAAACGGTAGTTCTCGATGAGGGTGGGGAACACGACGAAACTGCGGTCCTCGATGAATCTGCGGCCAGGACGGATAACGTCGGTGACGTTTCGGTCGAGATCAATGTTGAAGCATTGATCGCCGATATTGAAGCAAACGAGGAT
>JADFGH010000382.1 GCA_022567775.1 Pseudomonadota bacterium
TGTACGTGCCAGGAGAACACGCCGCCCTCGTACAAGCCCCCTTGACCCACGGACTTGGTAACACCGCCCTGGAAAGTTGCAGTGAACGGTGCGTCGCCCAAAATGAAGCCATCCGGGTCATCGAATTCGAAACTGGTGAAGATATCCGCGAGATCGGGCGTTATCGCCTGGCCGCTCCAGATGCCGGCCGCCGACATTGGCGCCGCTGGAGGCGGTGGCGGCGGCGGTGGTGGCGATGCCGGTGGGGTCAAGGCGCCGCCGCCACCCCCTCCGCAGCCGGCCAGAAGCCCGAAAAAAGCAAGCGAAATCAACGCTGAATAAGTTTGTGTTTTCATGTCGTTCCCCCCCCGAAGATGGACGCAATCAGGACACATTGTGTGAAGCGCGGACCCAGACCATTATAACGCTATGACTTTGCTGCGGGGAAAAAGGTTCAAAGTGGCTCGGCGAAAGCATCCTCGGGCGCCACTTTTCCTGACTCGTCTGACGAGTCGGCTGGCCACCCTGCTTGCCGAACTGGTGTAAGATTTCCCAATTCGCATCGATCAGGACAGTGGCTATCAACACCATGCGAACAATGACAAGAAAGCGCGTTTCTCTGTACCTGGCTTTATTGATTCTATTGGCTATTGGCATGCTGTTGACGCGCGCCACCCACAGTCACCATTCTTTTACTGCCGAGTTTGTGGCCGACAAGACCGCAACGCTGAAAGGCACGATCACGCAGGTGTGGTTCAGGAACCCGCACGTGCGCTACCTGATTGTGGTCGAAAACGAAGACGGTGAGGAAGAGACGTGGGACGCCCGCGGATCACCGGTGGTCTGGCTGGCACGCAGGGGCTGGACGAAAGACTCCATCCAGGTCGGAGACGTCGTGGAGATGTACGGCTTTCTCGGGCGCGACGGCATCAAGATGTTGTCTATCGTGACCATCACGCTGGCCGACGGGACAGTGATGGTCGACAAGGTTCCGGAGTAATAGGTCGATGCAAAGAAAATTGATCACCCTTGTGTTGCTCGGTGCTCTGTTACTGCGCCCGGTTGCTTACGCGGCTGACATCGAAGGTCGCTGGTTGTTGTCGGTACAGGACAAGAAACGGACGCTGGTCGGTTTACTCGAGATCGAGAAGGCGGGCGAGGGCTGGATAGCCTACCTCGAAGGCGGCCCGGCGAGTGTTGCAACCGATGGCGACAACATCGTTATCGTGGCTGATAGTCGTGATGTGCGCGGTTTCGTGTTCAACCGCAGAATGACGGGAAAAATCGACGGCGATTCAATGAGTGGTATGTATGCGCAGGAAGGTGCGGCAGCGCAGGCAGAAGCACCAGGACCCTGGCGCGCAATGCGTGATCCAGTGCAGGCCACCATGGCAAAAACGGCAAAGCCCGCAGACCTGAGCGGCATCTGGACCGCGACCCAGGAACTGGACTTCCGCAAGTACACGATGGCATTGACGCCGGCCGGCGAGGAATGGCTTGAATCGTATCTTCCTTTCTACGACCAGCCCGACGTCCGTTGCACCTCGATCGGCTTACCGGCGCTGACGACGTATTCTTTCCCTTTCGAAATCATCGCGTCGGAAGACCGCCTGACGATGATTTACGAATATCAATCCAAGGTGCGTCGCATCTGGATGGATGGCCGGGCAGCGGGCGAGTACATGCCGCCTTCCCGCATGGGTCACTCGAACGGGCACTGGGACGGCAGCACCCTGGTCATCGAAACGAAATTGCTCGAGAAGACCGTCAGGGATTTTCGCGGCGAACTCATCTCGGAAAATGCACGCATCGAGGAGCGCTATGAGTTGAGCGAGGATGGCAACACGCTGACGCTCATGGTCACGGTGCATGACCCCGAGAACTATTCCCGGCCACCCGTCCGGCGCCGGAAATGGATACGCGATGATACGGCCGAGATTTTCCCGTATACCTGCGACCCCGACTCCTTCTATCTGCCGATGTACGAAGACGGCGAAATGGACATGTATATCGAGCGCACCGACAAGCGCTTTTAATAAGTGGAATCGCGGCTAAAGCCGCTCCTACAAGTCGCTCCCACATTCTTGCTATTGACATTGTGGGAGCGGCTTCAGCCGCGAAAAAAACTGTGCCCGCACCATGAACATCCGCGATTACCTGCAACGCCATATCGTCATCGTTGGCATTCTCATTGTCGTGGCGGGCCTGGTCGCGGCATCGGATACGCTGCACGATCGCACGGACGCAATAATCGTCTGGACCGAAAGTGTCATCTCGCAGGCGCCGGTCCTCGGTATGGTGCTGTTCGTATTGTTGTCGACGGCTTCCGCGATGGTCGCCTTTTTCTCGAGTGCGATTCTTGCGCCGGTCGCGATCTATGCGTGGGGCAAAGC